>JAIRZG010000134.1 GCA_031267345.1 Zoogloeaceae bacterium | reverse complement strand
TGGCGTTGAGAACCTGCAAGTTCGACAAGCTGACGTTGCCGCGTTGGCGCGGCAGGCAGTCTTCTATCAGGCGGTATTGTGCTTCGGTAAGTTCCATACCTCAAGCATACCATACTTCTGCGGTAGTGTGAACACGACCTAATCTGTCGGTTTTGGCAAAGCGTTCTGGCTTACGTTTTCCAACGAAAATTGTTGTTCTCCAATAATCTCATTCGCCTTGTCCACAGTTAACCCGGCATCCAACAACTGCTGCCGCAATCCTGCGATCCGCCGCTCAAACGCTTCCCTTGCCTGTGTCACGCCATCAATGATGAATTGCGCATTGAAGTCATCCGCCAGATCATAAAACTGGACATTCGACACACATTTGTCAAACCACGGGAAGCGGATCGCCACTTCTTGCAAAGCAAGCGTTCCATGCGCTTGACGGACGCCTCTTTCGCTCAGATACACCGTGCCCTGAATGTTGATGAATCGATGCCGATACAGCACACGTTGAATGTCAGCGTATCCATTGCGCCAACTGACATTGTGGTAGTGCTGCTCAAGCAGCTTTGTGTCAAGGTCAAAAACAATCAGGCAGCGATCCATAGAACCTCCTATCCAGCATAGCCTTTTGGCGGGACGACAGATTTTTCGCACGCCGTCCGGCATTCTATCATCGCCCGAAAAGCAACACGTAAATTCCGCGCGCCGCGCCGATAATGGATTATCCTCTACCCCTTATTCTTTTCCCCTTGTCTTCCGATGAACCGTCCCGCCCGCCTTTCTCCTGCCCTGCTGACCCACGGCGTCGCCATTTTGCGGCAATTGCTGGCCTTTGGCGAAGCCGCCGACAAGACCCTTTCGCATTATTTTCGCGCCCATCCCAAACTCGGTCATGCGGACCGGGGCGTGTTGGCGGAAACCTGTTTTGCGCTTCTGCGTCGCTATCGCAGCCTGAGCGTCAAGGTCGCCGCCGTTTTTCCCGCTGCGCCAGTTCCCTCGCCCCGCCATCTGTTCCTTGCCGCGCTCATCCTGGAAGGCCGCGCCCTGCCGGAGATCGAAGCCCTGCTCAACCCCGGCGAAGCCGCAGGGCTTGCCGCGTTAGAAAAGTTTGATGACAACACGCTCACCCCCGCCGAACGCGCCGATCTGCCCGACTGGCTCTACGCCCGACTGGCCGGGATTCATGGCAAAGCGGAAACGCAGGCGCTCGCGCAGGCCATGAACCGTCCCGCGCCGCTGGATCTGCGTGTAAACACCCTGAAAGGCGAGCGCGACGCGGTGCTGGCGGAGTTTGCCCGCGAGCGGATAGCGGCAAAAGCCGGAGCCTATTCGCCGTTTGCCATCCGCCTTGCCGAAAAGCCCGCGCTCGCCCGCAATCCGTTGTTTACGCAGGGCGTTATCGAAGTGCAGGACGAAGGCAGCCAGTTGCTCGGCCTGTTGCTCGCGCCCAAACGCGGCGAAGCCGTCGCTGATTTCTGCGCGGGCGCGGGCGGCAAAACCCTGCTGTTGGGCGCGTTGATGGCCAACAGCGGCAGGCTCTACGCCTTCGATGTCTCGGAAAAACGTCTCGCCCGTTTAAAACCCCGCCTTGCCCGCTCCGGTCTTTCCAACATTCATCCCATACGCATTGAATCCGAACGCGACCCGCGTTTGAAACGGCTGGCGGGGAAAATGGACAAGGTGCTGGTCGACGCGCCCTGTTCCGGCCTGGGCGCCCTGCGCCGCAACCCGGAACTGAAATGGCGGCAAACGCCGGAGAGCGTCGTTGAACTGACGCAAAAACAGGCCGCCATCCTCGCCGCCGCCGCCCGCCTCGTGCGTCCCGGCGGTCGTCTGCTCTACGCCACATGCAGTCTGCTCGACGCGGAAAACGACCGGATTGTCGACGCCTTCCTTGCCGCCCACCCGGAATTCACCCTGCTTTCCGCCCACGCCGAACTCGCCCGTTTCAACCTGCCGGACATCGGCGAGCGTCTGCAACTTTTCCCCCTGCAACACAATACCGACGGCTTTTACGCAGCCCTGCTCACAAAAAACACCACATGGGGCAAGGACAAGCCGGGACGTTCCTCACTATAATCGCGGACGCGCCGCAGCGCGGGACGCAGACGACGCCGTTTTTGCCCTGAACCGATACGAAAGAGCGCCTTGCCTTCAGGTTTCTACATCATCATGGCCGCGCAGTTCTTCTCTGCGCTGGCCGACAATGCCTTGCTGATCGTCGCCATCGCCGTATTGCGCGATTTGCAGACGCCGGAAGAATACGTGCCGATACTGAAAATCTCTTTCGCGGTGTCCTACGTCGCGCTGGCGGCCTTTGTTGGCGCGTTTGCCGATTCCATGCCCAAATGGCGCGTCATGTTCATCAGCAACAGCGTCAAGATACTGGGCTGCGCGATGCTGCTGCTGGGTACGCATCCGCTGCTCGCCTATGCCGTGGTGGGGCTGGGCGCGGCAGCCTATTCGCCCGCCAAGTACGGCATTCTCACAGAATATCTGCCGCATCGTCTGCTGGTGCTCGCCAATGGCTGGATCGAGGGACTGACCGTGGCCGCCATCATTCTCGGCGCGGTGCTGGGCGGCGCGTTGTTCACCGATAGCGCAGTCCGCGCCCTGCTTGCTGCGCCGCTGCCGTTTCTGGATACGCACACCGAAAGGGTGGTCGCCCTCATCGGCCTGATCTACATCGTGGCGGCGATCATCAATCTTTACGTGCCGGATACCGGCGTCGATCACAAGCCGTTGAAAAAGAATCCGCTCTACCTGATGCACGAATTCGGTCACTGCGTCGTGCTCCTCTGGCGCGACAAGCTGGGGCAGATTTCGCTTGCCGTCACCACGCTTTTTTGGGGCGCGGCGGCGGCCCTGCAACTCATTGTCATTAAATGGGCGGAAGACGAACTGGGCCTGGCCTATTCTTCCGCCTCCATGCTGCAAGGCACAGTGGCGATTGGCGTCGCCGTCGGCGCAACCTTGGCCGCCCGCTTCATCACCCTGAAAAAATCGGTGCGCGTGATTCCACTGGGCATTGTCATGGGGCTTGTCGTGCTGACCATGAATTTCGTCCCCAACAGCGAAATCGCCATTCTGGCGTTGATGCTGGTCGGCGCGCTGGCGGGGTTTTTCGTCGTTCCCATGAACGCGCTGCTGCAACACCGAGGGCATATCCTCATGGGCGCGGGGCATTCCATCGCCGTGCAGAATTTCAACGAAAACATCTCCGTGCTGCTCATGGCGGGCTTGTATTTCCTGATGCTCAAGGCGGAGATGCCCATTTCCTGGATCATCGTCCTTTTCGGTCTGTTCGTCAGCGGCAGTATGACCCTTATCCACATCCGCCATCGGGAAAACCAGCGCCAGCACGATAATGTGGCGCACCTGGACGACAGCGCCCACGTTCGCCGCCCCCCGAAGAAAATCAGATAATTTTCCGTAACCGACGCGCCACGAGCGCTGCCCAAAGCAATCGCATAAATGCTGTTGCAATGATTCAGCAGGCTGCCAATATCCCCTCTTCCCTGGCCCTTCTCCCACAAGGGGAGAGGGGAGATGAAAAAAGGGAGAGAGGGGCGGCAGGTTTCGACGAAATAGCGGCTTTGGCGTCATCTCAGGTGATTTTTCAATGATAAAAGCATTCATGCGATTGCCTTGGGGCACTGCCGTCTTTCGTCTCCTGTCACTGGATGAGCGGTAGAATGTTCGCGTTGTTTCCTTTTTGCGGATGTTCATGCGCCTTACCCTGACCCGACCGGATGACTGGCATCTGCATTTGCGCGATGGCGCAATGCTTTCTGTCGTGCTGGCGCACAGCGCCCGCCAGTTCGCCCGCGCCATCGTCATGCCCAATTTGCAACCGCCCGTAACCACGGTGGCGCTGGCTGCCGCCTACCGCGCGCGCATCCTCGCCGCGTTGCCGCAAGGCTTGCGGTTTGAGCCGTTGATGACCCTCTACCTCACCGACCACACGCCGCCGGAAGAAATCCAAAAAGCGGCGGATTCCGGCTTCATCAAGGCCATCAAACTCTATCCGGCGGGCGCGACCACAAATTCCGCCTCCGGCCTGACCCGCATCGAAAACGCCGACGCGGTGTTCGCCGTCATGGCAAGCACAGGCCTGCCGCTGTTGCTGCACGGCGAAGTCACCGATCCGGACGTGGATATTTTCGATCGCGAAAAAGTGTTCATTGAGCGCGTCCTTGCCCCGCTCATCGCCCGCTTCCCCCGGTTGAAGGTGGTTATGGAGCATGTCACCACCCGTGAGGCGGTTGAGTTCGTGCGGCGCGCGCATCAGGCGGGAAAGCCTGTCGCCGCCACGTTGACCGCGCATCATTTGCTGTACAACCGCAACGCGCTGTTTCAGGGCGGGCTGCGTCCGCACCGGTATTGCCTGCCGATATTGAAGCGCGAAACGCATCGTCTGGCCTTGCTGGCGGCGGCGACTTCCGGTCATCCGGCTTTTTTCCTCGGCACCGATTCCGCGCCGCATCCGCAGAACGCCAAGGAAGCCGCTTGCGGTTGCGCCGGCTGCTATACCGCCCCCCATGCGCTGGAACGCTACGCTTCGGCCTTTGAATCGGCGGGCGCGTTGGATAAACTCGAAACCTTCGCCAGCTTCAACGGGCCGGATTTTTATGGTCTGCCCAGAAACCGTGAAAAAATCATTCTTTGCAAAAAGGCGCAAAATGTACCCTGTAGCTATCCGGTTGCCGGAATGGCGCTCGTGCCGTTGGGCGCGGGCGAGACGCTGGACTGGCGAATGCTGCCGGAAACCGTAGAACCCTGAACGCCCGGGAGAACCCTCATCATGCAACGCCTGTCCTGTCGCGCACTGCTCGTGTTCCTGCTGTTGCTTTCCGGCTGCGCCAATGACGGCGCGGCCTATCTGATCGATGGTCAGCGTCACGCCGTTTCCATCGTGCGCGACAATCTGTTCTGGGAAAAACAGGTGAATCTTGCGCTGGTCATCACCCGTCTGCCCGACTGCCAACGCCGCCACGCGATCCAGAAAGCCAACCCCAAGGCGCACATCGAACTCTGGCAACCGGGACAGGGAACCTACATCCTGAAAATCGGCCAGAACATGTACGTCACCGAAACCCGCACCTGCGAAGGCTTTGCCCGCCTCGATGAAGAACCCCCCGGCGGTCTGGGCGCCCAACTGGGCGTCTTCGGCGAAATCAAAGGCGTTTTTTCCTTTGTGCCGACACAGAAGGAAGAAAGCTGAAACACGTCCTGTCCCCTTTTTTTTGATTCCTGACCCATGAAACCCAATATGCGTAAAGGCGTCATTCTCGCCGGAGGCTCCGGCACACGACTGTATCCGGCGACGCTGGCGGTATCCAAGCAATTGCTGCCCATTTTCGACAAGCCGATGATTTACTACCCGCTGACCACCCTGATGCTGGCGGGCATACGTGACATCCTGATTATTTCCACGCCGCAGGATACGCCGCGCTTTGCGCGGCTTCTGGGCGACGGCAGCGCCTGGGGGATTCGCCTTGCCTACGCCGTGCAGGAAAATCCGGAAGGTCTGGCGCAGGCGTTCATCATCGGCGCGGATTTTATCGGTAATAATCCCGTCGCGCTGGTGCTGGGCGACAACATTTTTTACGGGCCCGAACTCTATCGTCTGCTGGCGCGCGCCGACGCGCGTAAAACGGGCGCCAGCGTCTTCGCCTATCACGTGCAAGACCCGGAACGCTACGGCGTGGTGGCCTTCGACGCGCAGGGACAGGCGATCAACATCGAGGAAAAACCGGTGTCGCCCCAATCGAATTACGCCGTCACCGGGCTGTATTTTTACGACAACCGCGTCGTGGACATCGCCCGTTCCATTCACCCTTCGGCGCGCGGCGAGCTGGAAATCACCGATGTCAACCGGCATTATCTGGTGGCGGGCGCGTTGCAAGTGGAGATCATGGGACGCGGCTATGCCTGGCTGGATACCGGCACGCACGAATCCATGCTGGAAGCCAGCCAGTTCATCGCCATCGTGGAAAAACGGCAGGGGTTGAAGGTCGCCGCGCCGGAAGAACTCGCCTGGCGGCAAGGCTGGATTACCGACGACGCGCTGGCGGCGCTGGCGCAACCCTTGCGGAGAAACGCCTACGGTCAATACCTGCTGGCGCTGCTGGCGGACGGCAGGAGAACGGTATGATCACGGCGCGGGCGTTAGAGATTCCCGATGTATTGCTGCTCACGCCCAAGGTGTTTAGCGACGCGCGCGGCTTCTTTTTTGAAAGTTTCAACGCGCGTGAATTTGCCGCCCTGAGCGGTCTGGCGGTCGATTTTGTGCAGGATAACCACTCGCGCAGCGCCCGTCATGTGCTGCGCGGCCTGCATTATCAGCTCCGCCAGTCGCAGGGCAAGCTGGTGCGGGTGACGGCGGGCGAAGTGTTCGATGTGGCGGTGGATATTCGCAGGTCTTCGCCTGACTTCGGACGCTGGACAGGCGCGCGGCTTTCGGCGGAAAACAAATGCCAGCTCTGGATTCCGCCAGGATTCGCGCATGGTTTTTTGTGCCTGAGCGAATACGCGGAATTTCTTTATAAAACAACGGATTACTACGCACCGGAACAGGAACGCTGCATCCTCTGGAATGATCCGGCGCTCGGCATAGACTGGCCGCTGGCAGGCGCGACGCCCAATCTTTCCGCCAAAGACCAGCAGGGCGTGCCGCTGGCGCAGGCGGAAGTATTTTAATCTTTCGTCATGGCGACCTATGCGATTGGCGACATTCAGGGTTGTTTTGACTCCCTGCGACGCCTGCTCGCGCGCTGCGCCTTCGATCCAGGCAAGGACAAGCTCTGGCTGGTGGGCGATCTGGTCAATCGCGGCCCGGATTCGCTGACGACCCTGCGTTACGTGCGATCGCTGGGCGATGCCGCCATCACGGTGCTCGGCAATCATGACCTGTATCTCCTGATGATCGCCGAAGTCGCCAGCGCCCGCCGCAGCCGCAGCGACACCTTGCAGGCGGTGCTGGACGCGCCGGATCGGGCGGCATTGCTCGACTGGTTGCGTCGACGTCCGCTCTGTCATATCGAGGGGGAATATTGCCTTGTTCATGCCGGGTTGATGCCGCAATGGCGGGTGGAAAAAGCCGGAAAACTGGCAGCCGAAGTCGAAGCGCGTCTGCAAGGCAAAGATTATCGGGAATTTCTCGCCAATCTTTGGGGCAGCAAACCGGCGTACTGGTCGGGCAAATTGCGGGGCATGGATCGGCTGCGCGTCATCGTCAACGCCATGACGCGAATGCGCTTTTGTCGCATGGGCGAAAAAAACGGCTGCGAAATGGAGTTTTCCGCCAAGGGCGGACTGGATTCCGCGCCCCCGGATTGTCTGCCGTGGTTTGCCCTGCCCGGACGCAAGAGCGCCGGACAGGTGCTGATTACCGGTCACTGGTCGGCGTTGGGACTCCGCATGACGCCCAACCTGCTGGCGCTGGATACCGGTTGCCTCTGGGGCGGGCTGCTGACCGCCGTGCGCCTGGAAGATCGGACGCTGTTTCAGGTGGCGAGCAGCCCGGAAGAACGCTGCGAACTGGAAGATTGATCCGGTGCGCGGCAAGCCTCGCCCTTTAGGGCGTGGAAGGATAACGCGGAGGGTGTAGCCGTCCTTTGGGCGGTCAATGTGGTGTCTGCTGCTGTTCGATGTACTGGCGGATGATTCCGATGGGTGCGCCGCCACAACTGGCGGCGAAATAGGAAGGCGACCACAATGCGCCGCCCCACAATTTTTTGCGAATGCTGGGGTAATTCTTCTGTCGAATCATGCGACTGGACACACCTTTGAGGCTGTTCACCAGTGCCGACACTGAAACTTTGGGCGGATAGTTTACCAACAGGTGAACATGGTCATCCTCGCCGTCGAATTCCACCAACCCCGCTTCAAAGTTGATACAAACGCGGGCGAAGATGGCGCGCAAGTCGTCCAGAATGGCTTTGGTAAACACTTCGCATCAGGGTACGCCGGGTTTGTGCAAACTGCTCACCGATTGGCGTAATGGTGTAGAGACGCCTTGGCGCAAGGATGCGCCGACACATCCCTTGCAGCAAACGCTCAAGGACTTGGAACGCGCTTACACCAATTTTTTTCAGAAGCGGGCAGATTTCCCGCGCTTCAAAAAGATCAGAAGGCTTGCCAGTCTCGCCTGCATGTGTTCAAGGAAGCGCGCCTGAGCACAGAGCGCACAAAAAGCAGCATGAAAGCCAACTACCCAGAAACCGCCGCCGCAAAGCAAAAGCCATTTGCCTGATGGCTTGAAGAAGCCCTGGCGACAGGGAATGCCGACACGCGCGCGCCATGAAACCGGACGCGTCGCCGGCACCCGCAACGCCTTTGCCTGGAGTCGGCATGCGTCCAGGCCTTTCTTGCGGACATCACCATAACAATGCGACAATAGTGGGCGAATTTCGGCAGGCAACATCCACCAAGAAATTAGCGACAGGCCTTCAGGCCTGTCGGTCTAACGTGTTTTGGAAGGGGTTTCTCTCCCCTCCCAAAAACAGTCGCCTAAACCCCGGCCTTTAGGCCGGGGTATGGCTCCCACCGCCCTAAAGGGTGGGGTTTCAACCGGAGTTAGTTTTACGATGAACATCCATCCCATTTTTACACGCATGAAACTGCTTTTCCAAAACAATGGGCCTGATCACAAAGCGCCCGTTCTCGCTGCATTGGCGCTTGGCCTGTTTTTGACCGGGGCTGGAGCGGCAGACTCCTCGCCTGCTCCGACCGACGAGCATATCAGGAGGGCTGAAAGCTATTACGAACAACACGATTACCCCAAGGCACTGGAGGCGTATCAAAAGGCGTTGGTCATCCAGGAAAAAGCGCTGGGCAAAGAGCATCCCGATACCGCCACGACCTACCACAATATCGCCAGAGTGTACGACAGCCAAGGCGATTATCCCATGGCGCTGGAGTGGTATCAGAAAGCTTTGGCCATCAATGAAAAAACGCTGGGCAAAAACCATCCCGATACAGCCAAGAACTACAACAATATCGCCACGGTGTACTACCACTATGGCGATTACCCCAAGGCGCTGGCATGGTATCAAAAAGCTTTGGTCATCAATGAAAAAGCGCTGGGCAAAGAGCATCCTGTTACAGCCACGACCTACCACAATATCGCCATGATGTACAGCAGTCAGGGCAATTACCCCATGGCGCTGGAGTGGTATCGGAAAGCTTTGGCTATCAATGAAAAAACGCTGGGCAAAAACCATCCCGATACAGCCAGTACCTACAACAATATCGCCATGGTGTACTACCGCCATGGCGATTACCCCGAGGCGCTGGCATGGTATCGAAAGGCTTTGGTCATCAATGAAAAAGCGCTGGGCAAAGAGCATCCTGTTACGGCCACGACCTACCACAATATCGCCTCTGTGCACGACGATCAGGGTGATTACTCCAAGGCGCTGGAGTGGTATCAGAAAGCTTTGGCCATCAATGAAAAAGTGCTGGGCAAAAACCATCCCAATACAGCCAGTACCTACAACAATATCGCCATGGTGTATTACAATCAGGACAAGAACGATAACGCGCTGGCGTGGTATCGGAAAGCTTTGGTCATCCGGGAAAAAGCGCTGGGTAAAGACCATCCTGATACGGCCATAACCTGCAACGGTATTGCCGCAGTATACTACAGCCAGGGCGAATACGAGAAAGCATTGGCGGGATTTCTCAAGGCTTACCGGGTCTTCCTGCATGTGTTCAAGGAAGTGCACCCGAACACAAGGAGCGCAAAAAACAATATGGAAGCCAGCTACAAAAAAACCGCCGCCGCGAAGCGAAAGCCATTTGCCCGATGGCTCGAAGAAGCCCTGGCGTCGACAGGGAATGCCGACATGCGCGCGCCTTGACCGACGCGCACACGCCGTAAAACCAGACGCTTCGCCAGTGTCCGCAACACCCTGCCTGGTCATGGCATGAACCGCCCACCCATGGGAGAAGAAACCGCCGCCTTTCCCTTCTCCCTGCCAGAAAGAAGGCGTCCTCCCTCCTCGCTTTACCTTCTTCCCACTGAAAAAAAGCGCCCATACCCTCCGCTTCCGGCGACCATCCGCTTTCGTCTTGACCGTAAAACTAACTCCGGTTGAAACTCGGGCGTGTAGGGGCGACTTGCAGTTCGCCCCTACAGGGAGTCGCCCCTTACAGGACGGGGTTTCAGGCAACCGTTTTGGGAGGGGAGAGAAACCTCTTCCAAAACACGTTAGACTGACAGGCCTGAAGGTCTGTCGCTCATTTTTTGCTACCCCGCATCCGCTGGAAAACTCGAATAAAATACCCGCCCGCGCCGCGCAAAAGGCGGCGATGATCTTCACCGCATGATTTTTTCACTTCAAGGAACACGAACATGAAGCGCATTCTTTTGTTATTGGCGTTTGTCCTCTCTTGCGGCGTGGCGAGCGCGGCGGAGCCGGTTGCGGCGCAGGTTGATGTGATCTATACGGATGTCGATACGGAATATGACATCGACGCCGAAGGCCGGATGACGACCGTTTACGGCTATGGCGCGCGCATCCTGCATGAGCGCGCGCTGGAAGGCGAGAAAACACGCGCCATCCGTTACAGCCGGAGCATACAGACGGCGGAGGTTCTGGACGCCTGGACGCAAAAGGCTGATGGTCAGCGCGTTGCGGTTCCCAAGAATAATTATCAGACCACCACGCACGGCGGGCGCGACAGCGGCAATCCCTTCTTTTCGGACATCGAGCGCATTACCGTGGTCTTTCCCGATGTGGAAGTTGGCGACACCGTTTATCTGCGCTACCGCATCCGCGATACGGAGGCGATTTTCCCCGGCGCGGTATCCATTTCCGACGGGTTCAGCCTGTTTTCCGCCATTGAAAGCGGACGGATCGCCCTGCGTGCGCCGGAAAACCTGTCCTTGACGATGGAAACGCATCAGCTTGAGGAATTTCCCGCCCTTCTCGAAGATGCGGCATTGGAGCGGCTTGCGTTGGAAACGCATCAGCTTGAGGATGGCGTCGTCACCCATGAATGGCGTTACCACAATCTCCAACCACGCGCCTGGGACGAGGAACAGGATGTGGGCGTCTGGCGCAGCGGCGATATGCCATCACTCTATGTCAGCACTTTCAAAAGCTATGCCGAAATCGCCCAGGCTTACGCCGCGCGCGCCTTGCCCAAGGCGGAGCCTGACGAACGCATCCGCGCCCAGGCGGCGGAAATCGTGGGCGATGAAAAAGATCCGCGCGAACAGGCGCGACTGCTCTATGAATGGGTTTCCACGCGGATTTCCTACGCGGGCAACTGCATCGGCGTGGGCGCAGTCGTGCCGCGTGATCTGGCGGTGGTGCTGGATAACCGGATGGGCGACTGCAAGGACAAGGCCACCCTGCTGCAAGCCCTGCTGACAGCGCAGGGCATTGCCAGCGAACAGGTGTTGATCAACGCGGGCGGCCAGTACGACCTGCCGCAAACGCCCGTGGTCGCAGCAGTCAATCATGTCATGAACTATTTGCCGCAGTGGAATCTGTACGCGGACGCCACTGCCGAAGCGATTCCCTTTGGCTATCTGCCCCAGGGCGCGTATGGTCAGCCGGTCATCCATGTCGGGGCGACAGAAAATGCCGTGCGCGTCGTCGCGGCGGACCGCAAAAAACCCGTCTTTCAGCAATTCATCCACACCACGCTGAAACTGGCCGCCGATGGCAGCGCCAGCGGCAGCGTACAGGCGCGTCTCGATGGAACCGCCGCCGCCGCGTGGCGCGCGGATTTCATGAAACTGAAAAGCGAGCAACGCGACAAGTTCGTTGAAAACCTTTTCCGACGCGGCGGAATGCGCGCCAGCGGCGTTTTGGACACTGACGATCTCGCGCCCGCCCTGCGCCTCTCGGATCGTTTTGAGGTCAATATCCGCTTTCAGGTCGACAATTTCCTGAAAGCCCGTTCCGGCGCGTTCGCCCCGTTCCCGGCATATTCCTATGATAGTGGTCTGTACAGGATGGCTGCCATCGACGACGATAAAACCTACCAGCGCGATCAGGCCTGCCATGACATGAAGCTGCACGAAATTTTCGACATCACCCTTGATCCCGGCGTACAACTGATTCATCTGCCGGAATCGTTGACGCTCAACACCCCTTATCTGGATTTCAAAAGCAGTGTCAAACGCAACAAAAAAGGGCTGCATGTTGAACGCATCCTGCACGATAAAGCGCCCACCGGCGTTTGCAGCGCCGCCTACCAAAACGCCTGGCAAAAAGTCGCCGCCGCCATCGCGGAAAACCTGCAACAACAGGTGCTCTACAAACGCAATCCCTGATCGGGCGCCGGATGACGGGAATCAGGGTTGTTGAATCCTGATTCCCGTCATCTGGCAACCACCGCGCCCGGGCTTTGTGTGGCGGCTTTGATGCGCTTGATCAATTCTTCCCAATCGACCCGGCGAGTGTAGCCCATGACGGTCAGGGCGGGGATGCCGCCACCCGCGACGATGGCGTATTGCTCGCCCTGATCCATACCTTCGATGCCGTTCATGTGGCAGACGTCATTTTCCAGGCGGCAGGAAAGGCCGATGCTGCGATAGCCGAAATCCTCAAAAAACCGGAGCGCGCTTTTTTGAATCGCCGCCATCGCGCCGCCGCCGCTCAGGGAGGTAATGTTATCGACCGCCCGCTGGCTGATGCGGCGCGGATAGCGACCGGGGCTGCTGGCAATGCGCGCGTCGAACGCCAGCGGTCGCCAGTCGGTCGCCAGTTCCAGACCTTTCAGGTCGGCATCGACAAAGCCGGTAATCTGCCCGAAAGAAAAAGTTTGCGTCAGTTGCGCCAGATCGATGTGACGGGCATTGACATCCGCCAGCAGGCGCGGACGCATCCCCAGCGGATCGATAAAGCGCAAATCGGTGCAGTTCAGATACCCCTCGAAGACCTGAATCACTAACGCACCCTCCAGCGACACCTCCCGATTGACATAGCGCACCAGCGGCAGATTGGCGGACAACATGCCGTGCATGCTCGGCAAATCCAGAATCTGCGTCAGTTTTTCCAGCGGCAACGGCGCCAGGGAAAAACCCAGCGCGCCCTCCCATTCGCCGCTTTGCGCGTCTTGTCCGGCAGTCAGGTACGTTACCGCCAGGGTGCTGTCGAGCACCGGGATATTCGTCGGTTGCGTCAGCGCGAAGCCGCGCGGCCAGATCGCCAGCGGCAGGTGAAAAGCGCCGCTTTCCAACCGCCCCAACGCCAGTCTGCCCACCTGCAAATTGCCGCGTCCTTCGCCCGCCTGCCGCCATTCCATCTCGCCGTTCAAGCCTTCCAGCGCCAACCTGCCTTTGTCCAGCGCGAAGCCGGCGTCGGTGGAGGTGAGTTTGATCGCGTCAAACGCGCCCTGTCGCCAGCTTGCCGACAAACCCAATTGACCGGAAAGGGTGATCGGCGGCAAATCTTTCCCCGCCAGCGCTGACGCCAGCAAGGTTTCGCCCAGTACGGGCAGGTTCAGGGTTTCCGCTTGCAGCGTCCCTTCCTGAATGCCCTTTTGCCAGTCGCCCGTTCCGTGAAAACGCAGCGTACCCACGCGCGGAAGATGCAACGTGACGTACTGGAGGTCCCAGTTTTCCGCGCCCAGCCCGCCCGCAAAT
>JAIRZG010000097.1 GCA_031267345.1 Zoogloeaceae bacterium | reverse complement strand
CGGACAGACATCCATCACGGATTACCCGGAAGACCTGCTGCAACTCATCGGCGCGCAGTGGGAAACGCCGGAAGGGGAAGTCTTGCTGTAGCGGTAACGCAGAAAGAGCAATGCCAAAGCCTTGACAAGCGAGAAGTTTGAGCATGGGACGAGTTGAAACCTCGCCCCATGCTCATTCCAGCCGCGCCGACACGATGTTTTTCTCGTCCTTGCCCAATTCCATTACCCTGACGCTCCCTCAGTCCTTCTTCTTCCGGTGGTCGATCACCCGCACCGCCTTGCCCATCGAGCGTTCGACCGAGCCGGTGGGATGCACCTTGACCTCGCAGGTGAGGCCGATAAAATCCTTGATGTCCTTTTGCACCTTGGCGGCGACGTGATTCATGTATTCCTGTCCCTTGGCGTACAGCGGCGGACTGGCTTCGACGTTGATCCGCAACGAATCCATGAACCCCTCGCGGAAAACCTCGATCTGATAAAACGGCGACAGCGTTTCGGTGCGCATCAAAATGGCTTCCACCTGCGTGGGGAAAACATTGACGCCGCGAATAATCAGCATGTCATCCGAACGTCCGGTAATGCGGCGCATTCGCAGATGGGTGCGTCCGCATTTGCAGGGCGCGGTGTCCAGCACGGAAATGTCGCGGGTGCGAAAACGCAGCATGGGGAAGGCTTCGCGGGTCAGCGAAGTAATGACAATCTCGCCCTGTTCGCCCGGCGGCAGTGGCTCGCCGGTATCAATATCCACGCACTCGACCAGAAAATGGTCTTCCCAGATGTGCAATCCCTTCTTGCCTTCCAGACATTCCATCCCCACGCCCGGCCCCATGAGTTCGGTCAGCCCGTAAATATCCAGCGCGTCAATACCCATGCGCGATTCGAGTTCGTAACGCATTTCCTCGCTCCACGGTTCCGCGCCAAAAATCCCCACGCGCAGCGGCAGCTTGCGAATGTCAATATCCAGCTTTTCCGCCTCTTCCGCAATGTTCAGGGCATAAGACGGCGTACAGCTCAAGGCCGTGGGCGCAAGGTCATTCAGCAACATCACCTGCTTCTGGGTTTGCCCGCCGGACATGGGCGCCACTGTCACGCCCAGTGTTTCCGCCGCGCCATGCAGCCCCATGCCGCCGGTAAACAGACCGTAACCATAGGCGTTATGCAGCCGATCGCCCGGAACCAGCCCCGCCGCGCCCAGACAACGCGCCCCCATTGCGCCCCAATTGGCGACATCGCGCCGCGTATAGCCCACCACCACTGGCTTCCCCGAAGTTCCGGAAGAAGCATGCACCCGCGCCACCTGTTCGGCAGGCACGGCGAACATGCCAAAAGGATAGTTGTCGCGCAACTGGTCTTTTTTGGTAAAAGGCAGGAGCTTGACATCGGCAATGCTCTGGATGTGATGCGGCTTGACTTCCAACTCGTCCATCGCCTCGCGGTAAAACTTCACGGTCTCATAACAGCGCGCCACCGTCGCCTGCAAGCGGCGCAATTGCAGGATTTCCAGTTCTTCGCGCGGAAGCGTCTCATTGTCAATATCAAAAATCATGATGTCTCCGGAACAGTGTTTTTACAAAAACGGGCGGGGTTGGAATGGGCGGGATTTTACCTTGATGTGACGGCATTATGGCAGGGAAAACCAGGCGCATCCGGAGAATCGCCGGACGACAGCATTCAGGCGATCGCCTTGGGTGACGGCATGGATGACTTTCTATGGATCAATGTTCCTGCGACATCAACTACCGTGCGATTGTCCCGTGCCTGATCCATAATGACCGCCATCTTGCCAATCTTCACGGGAGACTGAATACGATGCTTGATACATTCAAGTGGGATCAGCGTTACGAGACCGGCATTCCCATTGTCGACAGCCAGCATCATCGTCTGGTGGACATGCTCAACAACATGGTCGATACCGTCACCGAACGCCAGCAGGGCGTCACGCCGGACAACATTGTCACCCTGCTGGACGCGCTGGCGGCCTATGCGGTGGAGCATTTCGCCGACGAAGAAAAACTGATGCGCGAAAACCGCGACAACATTCCCAACGAAGAATTACGCGCCGCCTTCCGGCAGCACGAGGAACAGCACAAGCGCCAACACGCCGCCTTTGTGGAGCAGGTGGTGTTGACCCGCGCCGAATATCTGGCTTCGCACCATTCGCAAAGCACCCTTGAACTGCTGGTCAATTTTGTCACCAGTTGGCTTTCTTTCCACATTCTTGGCTCCGACAAGGAAATGGCGGCGTTGATCGAGCGCGTCCAGCAAGGCAGAAGCGGCGGTCTGGAACGCGCCGACGAAGAAGAAGCGCCCACCAGCATCCTGCTCGAAGCGATGGAGCAACTCTACGACCTGATGGCCCAGCGCAATATCGCGCTGGTGAAAACCCGCGACGAACTCGCCGCCCTGAACGCCAATCTGGAACAGCGGGTGCGCGAGCGCACAGCGGAACTGGAACAGGCGCTCTCGGAAGTCGAACGCACCCGCGAACGGTTGCTGCAATCCGAAAAAATGTCCGCCATCGGCCAGCTTTCCGCTGGCGTGGCGCACGAAATCAACAATCCCGTCGGCTTTGTCAGCTCCAATCTGGCAAGCCTTCGGCGTTATATCGCGCAAATCATGGAACTCATCGACGCCTACGACAGCCACGCCGTCAAGTTGCCGCCCGCCGACAGCGCCGCGCTGGACGAAAAACGGCGCGCGCTGGATTTTGGTTTTCTGCGTAACGATATCGGCGATCTGTTGCAGGAATCCGCCGATGGTCTCGAACGGGTGAAAAAAATCGTTCAGGACATGAAGGAGTTTTCGCATGTCGATCACGGCGAATGGCAGGAAGCCCGACTCAACAACATCCTCGATTCCACCCTGAATGTCGTCCGGCACGAACTGAAATACGCCGCTGACCTCGAACTCAGGCTTGCGCCGGATCTGCCCCGCATTCGCTGTCTGCCCGCCCAAATCAGTCAGGTGTTGATGAACCTGTTGGTCAATGCCGCGCAGTCCATCGAGAATCCGCCCGGCAAAATCATCCTGACCACCCGCGCCACGTCCGATGGCGTGGAATTCAGCATTCAGGACAACGGTCGCGGCATGACGCCGGAGACCAAAAAACGTATCTTTGAACCATTCTTCACCACCAAGCCGACGGGTCAGGGCACCGGACTGGGGCTTTCCCTGTCCTACGAAATCATCAAGCGGCATGGCGGCGACATTCAGGTGGAAAGCCAGCCGGGGCAAGGTTCGATCTTTGACGTGCTTTTGCCGCTGGATCCGGATCAGGTGGGAGAAGAACCCCCCGCGTCCCACGATCGCTGAACGCCGGACATGGGCAGGAGTTAGGGATAATGCCGGAGATGCCGGATCAGGCGGAAATCGATCTGTTTTGCGATGCCATGTGGCTGGAGGAAGGTCTGGCGAAAGCCACGCTGGAAAGCTATCGCGCGGATTTGTCACTGCTTGCAAACTGGTTGAAGGCAGAAAAACGCGGCGCGTTGCTGGCGGCAAATGACGCTGATCTGGCGGCTTTTCTCGCCCATGTCTCCGTCAGTCGCCGCGCCAGCACACAATCCCGCTACCTTTCCAGTCTGCGCCGTTTTTATCGCTGGCAATTGCGCCAGGGCGGTATCGCGCAGGATCCGTCGGAACGTCTGGCGCGTCCTGTCCCCACCGGGCGGCTGCCCAAAACCCTCTCGGAAACCCAGGTCGAACGTCTGCTCGACGCGCCCGATCCGCAAACTCCCAAGGGCTTGCGCGACCGCGCCATGCTGGAAATTCTCTATGCCGCCGGACTGCGCGTCTCGGAACTGGTGACGCTGAAACTACGCGCCGTCAGCTTTGATCAGGGCGTACTGCGCGTCATGGGCAAAGGCAGCAAGGAACGCCTGACGCCCATCGGCGAGGAAGCCATCGTCTGGCTGCGCCGCTATCTGGCGGAAGGCCGCCCCGATCTTCTGCGTGGTCGTCTCTCCGACGCCCTGTTTGTCACCGCCCGCGCCGCGCCCATGACCCGGCAGATGTTCTGGACGCTGATCAAAACCTGCGCCCGGAAAGTCGGCATCGCCCCGCGCCTGATCTCCCCGCACGTCCTGCGCCACGCCTTCGCCACCCACCTCCTGAATCACGGCGCCGACCTGCGCGTGGTGCAAATGCTCCTGGGGCACGCCGACATCACCACCACCCAAATCTACACCCACGTCGCCCGCGAACGCCTGAAAACCCTGCACCGACAACACCATCCCAGAGCATGAACGCGCGCCGGATTTTAACGGACCGTTCCCCCTCCCCTTCACGGGGTACTGTTCTCTTTATATTGCCATCACGCCATGCCGTCGTTTGAACAGGAAAAAGAGATCAAGCGTTGTCCGAAGCATTTCCCAAGACTTCGAGAAACGCTTGCTCCTTCGGTTGAAACGCGCCGGATTGTCGCGTATCGAACGGTTGAAAGATTCCATCCGATGGGTCTGCGCCTT
>JAIRZG010000096.1 GCA_031267345.1 Zoogloeaceae bacterium | reverse complement strand
GCGTCTTCGCACGCCTTGTTGAAGTGCCAGGAAATCCAGGCTTCTTCCAGCCACGGCAGGGAAAGCAGCGCCAACACCAGCGGCGACAGCAGTGTCAGCAACACCCAGCGCCAGCGCGGAAGCCAGCGCCTCAGCAAACGCCCCAGCAGGTAAAAGACCAGAAGAATCAGCAACGAATAGAGGAAAATCATGAAGATGCCGACGATGGAAATCATGTAGCCGTTCATGTAACCGCCCTCGACATGGCCCGCCCCGTAACCCGAACGTCCCCGGCAGCGCTTGCGCTGGTCGCCATCATGCTGACCACGAAAAGAAGAAGAAAATGAAGCATTTGCACCTCCTCATGAACCTTTTTTCCTGTCCCTGCCCCTGAAAGTTCGGCAGCATATATTGTTTCCGGATTTGTGCAAGGTGTTACATGAATATTACACTTATGCCATGAGCACAGGACAACCCCCTGTATTCGCAATCATTGGCGCGTCATCTAACGATGCAATTAGCCGGTTGCGCGTAGGGAACGCTGACATTGGAGGTGCCGATTAAATTGGTGTGCGTGTAGTTCTCCTGCCAGAACATCGTCTGACCGCTGCCCACAATGCTGCCCATGCGGGTGGTTTGCCGGATTTCGCCATCGCCCAGAATCACGTCATTCCTCGCCCCGCCGTAAATCACATCAGCGTCCGCGCCGCGCCTTGCAGGAAATCGCTGGCCGCGCTGCCGTAGAGGGTGTCTATGCCATTGCCGCCATCCACCCAGTCTCCAAAGCCGGCGCTGGCTTCCGTTTCCGGCAGCAGGTGGTCGTCAATGTCGCCGCCGTGCAGTTCGCCGCCATCGCTTCCGGCGTAAAGCGTGTATCAGCGGCGTGTTACCGCGTCGCAAGGTTGAAACAACTTCCCTCACGTCCAATCCTCCATGCACACCGAAGGCAGCAGCCTTCGCATGAAAATATTCCGGACAGCAGCGCGCCAGCGAAAATGACGAATTTTGACTTGTTCGGGGTTTTCTTGACACGGTTGACCGGGCGGACTGTTTTTCCCATCGCGCGGCAAGTCATTCGTTACGACAGGAGGGGTGCGCCGCCGCAAAAGCGCACCAAGGCGATGCCGCTACGGGAGGATCGGGTTGCGCGGGTTGAACGGGCGGTTGTTCAGGGGGTTCAGGCGGTGTCTGGGCGACGGGTTGCGCGGGCTGGATGCGCTCAGGCGCGGGCGCAGGCCACATCAGCGCGGCGTACTGGCGGGCGGCGTTCAGCAGTCGGATAACCCATTTGCCATAGGCCGGAGAAATGGCCTTACGTCCCTCCGCATCCTTTTTGTACCCCATATTGATGCTGCTCACATACTCGACATCCACCATGTCGATCTTGATGTGGATATTGACGATGACTGCGTACTGATTGCGAACGATGAGTTCCAGACGCAACAGCCGGTGCGTATCCTGCGCGATCTTCCAGCCCTGGTTGTTCGCCGCTTCGACAATGGCGTCGTGCACCCGCCGCTCGGCGCCTGCGTCGGGCGCGGCCAGTATCACCACGTTGGCGAAGTACGGCATTTCCGCCGCCGCCGCGCGAATCGGCGCGGCGCAGCAGAACACGGCAAGCGCGAAGGCGCGGAGAAAAAGCAGACGTGGCATGTGGTCGTTTCCTTTCATCGTAAAACCAACTCCGGTTGAAACCCCAGGCTTGTAGGGGCTGTAGGGACGACTTGCTTCTCGCCCGCGGGCGAACTCGCCCCTACGCAAACCACGGGCGACTACAAGTCGCCCCTACGTCACCCCCTACAGGGCAAGGGGTTCAGGCGAGCGTTTTGGGAGGGGAGAGAAACCCCTGCCAAAACACGTTAGACCAACAGGCCTGAAGGCCTGTCGCTAATTTTTTTGCGGGCGCGTGACAAAACGCCGCTGGCGTCCCCGTTCAGCTGCGCGGCGCTGACTTGCGGGCGACTTTGAGCAGTTTTTGCACCCACTTATGGTAGCTTGGATGGATGTTTTCGTTGCCCTTGTCGTCTTTTTCGTAGTTCAGGTTGACGCTGCTTACGTAATCGACATCCACGTTGCCGCCCTTGATTTTGACATTAATGACCGCGCTGTATCGGCGGGAATTGAGTTGCAGGCGCAGGGCGGAAGGCCTGTTTTCGAGAACTTTCCATTTGAGCCTTTGCGCGCTCATGACAAGAACGTCATGGGTTTTCTTTTCGGCGTCCGGAATGTTTTTGGCGACGATGGTCACATTGCGGAATGGCTTCAATCTCGTGCTCCGAACCGTGGAACGTTCTTCGGAGGCGCAATTGGTATAGATATCGTCGGTGCACACGCCGTCATCCTTGATGGCGTCGGCATGAGCCGCAGAGAGCGCCAGCACGCTGACGAGACCAAGGGCAAAACGGAAAAAATGAGGAGGCACGGGTTTTCCTTTCAGGCAGGAAGTGTTTGTGAAAGCATCACGGCAAACGCCGGAAAATCAGCGAGGTGTTGATGCCGCCGAAGGCGAAATTATTACTCATAATGTATTCGCATTCCAGATTTCGCCCCGTGCCGGTGATGTAATCGAGTTCCGCGCAGCGCGGGTCGATCTGTTCGAGATTGAGCGTGGGCGCGAACCAGTTCAAACGCTGCATGGCGATGGAAAACCAGGCTTCCAGCGCGCCGGAGGCGCCCAGGGTATGCCCGACATAGCTTTTCAGCGAGCTGATGGGCATTCGGGAGCCGAAGACTTCGCGGGTGGCGTGGCTTTCGGCGATGTCGCCCAGGTCGGTCGCCGTGCCATGCGCGTTCACGTAGGCAATGGCTTCCGGCGGCAGATGGGCGTCATCCAGCGCCAGGCGCATGGCGGTCGCCATGGTTCCGGCGCGCGGCTGCGTCACATGCGCGCCGTCGCAGTTGGTGCCGTAACCGACGACTTCCGCGTACATCTTCGCGCCGCGCGCCTGGGCGTGTTCATACTTTTCCAGCACCAGCGTCCCCGCGCCTTCACCGATCACCAGTCCGTCGCGGTCGCGGTCGAAGGGACGCGGGGTAAGCTGCGGCGTGTCGTTTCTGGTGCTGGTGGCGTAGAGGGTGTCGAACACCGCCGCGTAGCTGGCCGCCAGATCTTCCACTCCACCCGCGAGCATCACGTCGGCATGGTTATGCAAAATGCTTTCATAGGCGTAGCCAATGCCTTGGGAACCCGATGTGCAGGCGCTGGAGGTGGTATGCACCCGTCCTTGCAAACCAAAAAACACGGCGATATTGACGGGCGCGGTGTGCCCCATCATGCGGATATAGCTGTTGGCGTTCAGGCCATCGACCACGTTGGTGTCGATCATGCGGCCAAAGTCGGCGATGGCCTCCATCGCACCCGCCGAAGAACCGTAAGAAACGCCCACCCGCCCGGAGCGCAACAAGCCCTGTTCATGCAACAGACCTGCGTCGGCCAGCGCGAATTCCGTCGCGCGACAGGCCAGAATCGCCACCCGCCCCATGCTGCGCGTGACCTTGCGCGTATAGCGTTCCGGCGGCGCGTCAAAATCCACCGCCGGCGCGCCCAGACAGGTATTTAACCCGCGTATGCGCCGCCAATCCTCCATGACGCGCACGGCATTCTGGCAGGAACGCAAACGCGCCTCAATGTCCGCCCACTGGATACCCAGCGGCGTAATGCCGCCCATGCCGGTAACAACGACCCGCCTGGCGTTCATGCCGCGCTCCTGTCATGCGATTCATCCGATTCAGCGCGCAGCGCGCGCCGGACCGCCCTCCGTTCCCTGTCTTTTGTCCTCTGATTCACAGCATCCCCCCATTGACCGCGATCACCTGTCGCGTGATGTAGGCGGCGTCGTCGGAGAGCAGGAAGCCAACCACGGCGGCGACTTCTTCCGGTTTTCCGGCGCGTCCGGCGGGAATCAGGGGCAAGGCGCGCTCGCTCACTTCCGCCTCGACCATCGCGGTTTCGATCAGGCCGGGAGCGACGCAATTCACCGTGATGCGCCGTTTGGCGAGTTCCAGCGCCAGCGCCTTGGTCGCGCCGATAATGCCTGCCTTGGCGGCGCTGTAATTGACCTGACCGCGATTGCCCGCCTGTCCGGAGATCGAAGCCATCGTGACGATGCGTCCCGCCCGCCGCGCCTGCGCCATCGGCATGACCAGCGGGCGCAGGACGTTGTAAAAACCGTCCAGATTGACGGCGAGCACACGGTCCCATTCGCTGTCGCTCATGGCGGGAAACGCCGCGTCGGCGTGATTGCCCGCATTCAGCACCACGCCGTAATACACGCCATGCGCTTCAATGTCGGCGAGCAGTGTTGCCTGCGCCGCGCTACGGTCGGCGACATCGAATTGCAACACGCGGGCAGAGGGTGACAGTTCAGCCGCCAGCGCATCGGTTTTTTCGCGCTGGCTGCGGCAATGCAGCACCGGCAAAAAGCCGTCCGCCGCCACGCGACGGGCAATCGCCGCGCCGATGCCTTGCGACGCGCCGGTAATCAGTACGCTGCGGGGAGAGGAAGGAGCGCCGATCATGTTGTCGTCACATAGGTTTGCAAATCTTTGGGTTGAAAGACCATCAAGGTCGCTTCGGCGGCGATGGTCTCGACGGGATGATAAATCACGCAGTCCATGACGCCGAGACCTTCGGCGTCGCGCCAGCTTTCCCGCGCTTCCACCTGCAATTTTGCGCCCACCGGAAACGCCGCCCGTCGACTGACGAATTTACGCGCCGACACCAGAAAGCCGATTTTGACGGGTTCGCCCGCGCAACGCGACTGCCAGCCGACCAGCGCGCCAATGGCCTGCGCCATGTATTCGACGCCCACATGGGCGGGTACGCCGCCATCACGGCAAAAAGGACTGTCCGGACGAATGGTCACGGCGCAGCGAATACGTCCGGCTTTTGCTTCCAGCACCGTATCCAGCAGCACCATGCGCCCCCGGTGCGGCAGGTATTCCTCTATCGGCAAATAGTTCATCGCGCTCCCCACGTTCATCTCGAACGCCCCAGAATCAGCGCCGTGTTGCTGCCGCCGAAGGCGAATGAAGCAGACAACGCGTAACGCGGCGGTTCGGGCGCGTGGCTGCCCACTGCCGTCAGGTTCAGCGGCGGCAGCGTCGGGTCGGATTGATGATCCCAGAGATGCGGCGGCAGGCGGCGGCCTTCGTCGGCAAGCGTCAGCCAGCAGAACGCCGCTTCCAGCGCGCCTGCCGCGCCCAGCGTGTGGCCGCTCAAGGGCTTGGTGGAACTCATGGGCGTAACGGGAAAAAATTCCGCCATCACGCGGCTTTCCATGGCGTCGTTTTGTTGCGTCGCCGTGCCGTGCAGATTGACGTAATCAATGTCTCCAGCATGAATGCGCGCCGCCTCCAGCGCCGAGGCAATCGCCCGTTTCGCGCCACTGCCTTCCGGGTCGGGCGCGGAAATATGGTAGCCGTCGGAAGACTCGCCCCAACCGGCAAGCGTAATCGGCGGCGCATGATCCGGCGCGGCGCGCGCAAGCAGAAACAGCGCGGCGGCTTCGCCGATATTGATGCCCTTGCGATTTTGCGAAAAGGGCAGACAGGCATCCGGCGCAATGGCGTCCAGCGCGGAAAATCCGGCAACGGTAAAGCGCGTCAGGGTATCGACGCCGCCCGCCAGCACCAGATCGGCAAATCCGGCATTCAGGAGCCGCGCGCCGCTGATCAGCGCCTTGGCGCTGGAGGTGCAGGCGGTGGAAACCGCGTAGGCCGGGCCGGAAACGCCCAGGAAGTCCGCCAGCATCTTGGCGGGCGAACCCAGTTCCTGCTGCGCGTAATGGAACGTCTCCGGCCAGACGCCTTCTTTTTCCAGCGTTCGCGCGGCGCTCTCGGCCTCGAACATGCCGGAGGCGCTGGTTCCGATCACCACGGCGATACGCTCAGGCGACAGATCGGCGGCGGCGCGGCGATAGTCGGCCTCGACGCGGGCAAAGGCCGCCAGCAGCAAGGCGTTGTTGCGCGAACGCTCCGTTTTGGGCAAAAAGCACGTGTCCGGCAGGACGGCTTCCACCTTGCCCAAACGCAGGGCGCGTCCGGGGCTGTACTCTTCCGTCGCCTGCATTCCCGGACTTTTACCGGAAAAAAGCGCCGCGCGAATGTCCGGCAGATCATCGCCCAAGGCGCACAACACGCCCGGCGGATGCAGGTAAACCGCCTTGTGAATGGCGGTCGTTTCAGTATTCATGGCGTGAAGATACGGCAAAAAGCGGAAAAAACAACTTTATTTCAAAACTCATGCGAATCCAGAATCAATTGATAACCGAGCGCGCGCTGCGCGAATTCCACCTGACCCTGCCAGGGCGTAGCGGCAGCATAGCGGATAACGATTTGTATTTTATCATTCTGTGCAAGCGTGCGTTGCCGTTCGCTTTCCGTGACCGTCCAGCCTTCTGGCAGCGCCGCCTGTAATGCTTCCAGCGGCGCGGCGATCATGAGCAAGTCATTCACCATGCGCGCGCCGGACGGCGCTTGCGGCAGGTGTCTGGTTTCAACCAGCGTCCGGCCATCGTATTCCAGCGTGGACACCCGCATCCCGAAACTCATGAGCGCCAGAAAGAGTTTCCCTGCGGAAATTTCCAGCACCGCCTCCAGCGCGCGCGCCTCGCCCGACCAGCGGATAACAAGACGCTGCTCCACCGTGCGCTCGCCCAGGGTTTCCGGCGCGATGGCAAGCAGCGTCGGGTTGCTGAATCCATCCAGACGCGCAAGGGCGGCGCAACCGGAAAGAAGCGCCGCCAGTAGCAGAACCGCGCCGATCAGTCCAGCGCGCACGCCGCGTTCAGTGAGGCAAGACGCCGTTCGGCTTTTGCCACGAAGGGATTTTTTTCGTCCCAGGCGTAGCCTGCCAGCACGGCGGAAATCATGCGTTCGATTTCCGGCTGTTTGTCGGCATGGAAAATGATGTCCTGCAAGCGGCAGTCATACCAGGCGTTCACAAAAGCGCGAAAGGCATTGACGCCCGTCATCAGCAGTTGGGCGTATTCCTGCTCCCAATCGACCATCTCGCCCGCAAGCTGCCTGGAAAGCGTCTTGACCGCCAGATACGCCGACTTGAAAGCGATGGTGACGCCGGAAGAAAACACCGGATCGAGAAATTCGGTGGCATTGCCCAGGAGCGCAAAATGGCGTCCATACAGGGTTTTGACATTGGCCGAATAACCGATGATATGCTGCGCGGGCGTATCCCACTTGGCATGTTGCAGAAGCTGCGCCAGATTCGGCGCTTCCATCACCCAGGCGCGCAATTGTTCGGCGTCTTCGCGCGCGTCAAACTGCTCGCGACGACCGACCACGCCAATGGAAGAGCGGCCATTGGAAAACGGTATCAGCCAGTACCAGATATCGCGTTTTTCGGGATGCACGGAAATCAGGATTTTTTCGCGGTCAAACCCCGCGTCCGGTGCGACGCGATCTTCAATATGGGTAAAAATCGCCTGACGCACCGGCAATTCCGAAGGCGTTTCCAGATCGAGCAGACGCGGCAACACCCGTCCGTAACCACTGGCGTCGAACAGGAATTCGCCGGTGAGCGTGTACGCTTCGCCGCTGGCGGAGCGCACCGTCACCACTGGCTTGTCGCCCGCGAGATCAACGGCGGTCACTTCATGCTGATAGCGAATCTCCGCCCCCATGCGGGCGGCGGCGTCCGCCAGCACCTTGTCGAACGGCCCGCGTTGCACCTGATAGGTCGTGCCCCAGCCGGGCGAAAATTTTTTGCGGAAGTCGAATTGCGCGTGTTTTTTGTCGCAGGCAAAGGCCGCGCCGTTCTTGAACTGGAATCCGGCCTCGACCACATCCTGCAACATGCCCGCCGCTTCAATGTATTCCATGCTCTGCGGCAACAGGCTCTCGCCGATGCAAAAACGCGGGAAAGTCTCTTTTTCAATCAGCGTAACCGCGTGTCCCGCCCGCCGCAGCAACCCCGCCGCTACCGCGCCGGATGGCCCTGCGCCGATGATGATGACTTCGCTCTTGTCCTGACGCATGATGCTTTTCCTCCCTCATGAAATTTGGTTTTATGATTAAAGCCTTGCGATTCTAACGGGTTTTGTCGCCCCGTATTATTGCCAGCATCGACGCCAATGGCGGGCGACATCCAGCATACGGTTGGCAAAGCCCCATTCGTTGTCAAACCAGACAAAAAGATTGACCAGGCGGGGGCCGATGTTGCGCGTCTGGCTGCCGTCGACAATGGCGGAATGCGGCGCGTGGTTGAAATCAATGGAGGCGTGCGCTTCTTCCGTATAGGCCAGACGGTTTTGCGACGCCGCGTCGGCGGCAAGGCGCTCGAACAGGCGGTTGATGCGCATGGCGTCCGCGTCCCGCTGGAAGGCCAGCAGCATGTCGATGGCGGAAACATTGGCGGTCGGCACACGGATGGCCTTGGCGACCACCTTGCCCGCCAGTTGCGGCAACAAACGCTCGACGCCGCGCGCCAGACCCGTCGCGACAGGAATGATCGACTGCATGGCGGAACGGGTGCGGCGCAGGTCGGCGTGATGGTAGCCGTCGATCAGCGGCTGGTCGTTCATTACGGAATGCAGGGTGGTGAGCGCCACCTGTTCCAGTCCCAGTTCGCGCGCCAGCAGGTCGAGCACGGGAACCACGGCATGGGTGGTGCAGGAAGCATTGGAGACGATGCGCTGCGCGTCGGTGAGTTCGCGCTGATTCACGCCATAAATGATGGTCGCGTCGACATCGGTGGCGCTGTTGGCGGGATTGGAAAGCAGGACGCGCGGCGCGCCCGCCGCGAGAAAACGCCCGATTTCGGCGCGTTCGCCATATTGACCGGAGCATTCCACCAGCAGGTCAAGCCCCAGGCTGCGCCAATCCACCGCTTCCGGCGTAGCGGCGTGACTGACGGCGATGTCGCGCCCCTTTACACGCATTCCTCCGACGCACTTTTCCACCGAAGGAATAAAACGTCCATGCGTGGAATCGAAGCGGGTGAGGTAGAGGATGCTTTCCAGATTCGCCGGTTCGTTGATGGCGACAATCTGCAATTCATTTTCCAGCCCCGCTTCATACAGGGCGCGCAAAAAGGAACGCCCGATGCGCCCATACCCGTTGATGGCGATACGCAAAGGCGGCAAATGGTTATCGCGCATGGTAATGGATACGGCTTTCCCCTTGCGGGAGAAGGCGGCTTCTGGCTCCCTCCTCTTCAAGGGGAGGGAGGAGCGGAATTTGCCGCGCCATGCGGATTGTGGCGGAGTGAAGGGTGTTCATCGCGGCAAATTCATTCCTGCAAACGCCCGGAAAAACAGGGATTCTACGCCTTGCGGCTGACAAAACGCGCCAGTCCGTCGCGCAGGGTGTTGGCCATGCCGTTCAACAGGGCGGAAATTTTGACGATTTCCACAATGTCGCGCGTGGTCTGTCCGGTCTGCTCGCCGATATGCCCCACGTCTTCCAGCACCGCCTGGGTGCGGGAAAGCGCCGTCTGCGCGTCCTGCAAAACGGCGGAAGCAGTGGCTCTTGCCCCGCTCATGGCGTCGACGCTCGCATCAATCAGGCGTTCAGCTTTGCCCGCCTCGGTCAGCATGGCGGAAAATTCCTCGGCGCTGGTGTTGGTGGTGGTAGCGGCAGTATTGATGGAGTGCACAATCGCGGCGATGCGGCCTTCGGTTTGCACCAGGCTTTTTTGTGTGCGCTCGGCGAGCTTTCGCACTTCATCCGCCACCACCGCGAAGCCCCGACCATATTCTCCGGCGCGCGCGGCTTCAATGGCGGAATTCAGCGCCAGAAGATTGGTCTGCTCGGCAATCTCGCCAATGACGGTAAGCACCTCCTTGATCTGCCCGGCTTCACTGGAAAGTTGCGTCAGATGCGCGGAAAGCGCCTGTTGCGCCGCCGAAGTGTCTTCCACGCTACGCGCAACGCGGGCAAGCTGGACGCGTGACTGCTCCAGGCCGCCCGCCGCCGTATCCACCATGCCGACCACGCCGGAAAGCTGGCGATCCATGTCGCCCAGCAGCCCCTTGGCCTCATTGCCGCCCGCGACCACTTCGCGGATGACCCGTTCGTTCGATTGGACGGCGCTGGAAATGGATTTGCTGGCGACATCCAGTTGCGTGGAAACGGAAGCCGTGGTCACGGCGCTGTCGCTGGCGCTGGCGACGAGTTTTTGCACTTCATCCAGCAAGGCGTTGAAATCACGGATCAGCGCGCCGATTTCATCGTCGCCGGATTCGGCGCGCAAGGTGAGGTCGCGTTCCCGCGCGATGACGCGCACCAAAGCCTGCGCCCGGCCCACGGGACGCAACAGCTTGACGATGGCGTAATAACTGACCGCGCCGGACAACACAAAAACCGTCAGGCCAATCAGCGTGGAAACCCACAGGGTGCGTCGCAATACGGCGTCAATATCGGCCAGCGACAAATCCGCTCCCGCGACATAGCGTGTACCGGCGGGCGTGGTGCGGGGAATAAAGACGCTGCGATGCTGTCCCCACTCGTCCGCGTATTCGGCAAATCGCGTCCCGTCCTCGGCAAAGGCCTTCGGGACGGCTTCATTCGCGTCTTCGTAAAGATAAAGCGCCTGTTCTTCAAAGATTCCCGTATTGATTTCTTCATCATCCGGCGTATCCAGCACGAAGCGATAGCCCTCTTGTGAAGTCACCAGGGTATAGACATATTCAATCCCCGATGCCCGCGCATAGCGGTAGAGACGCCTGCCGTACTCCTCAAACGCCTCCTGCGACAGTTCGCCCGCCGCCGCCCGGTCATGAACTTCCGGCGGCGCGAATTCATGCGCCAGACTGGCTGCCGACACCAGTTTCGCATCCATCGCCTG
Organism: Zoogloeaceae bacterium; assembly: GCA_031267345.1. GTDB lineage: Bacteria > Pseudomonadota > Gammaproteobacteria > Burkholderiales > Rhodocyclaceae > Azovibrio. The sequence goes on along the minus strand of JAIRZG010000096.1, from coordinate 1,297 downwards.
CATGATGTCGCTCTTGCGCGTCTCGTAGACGTAGAGGGTATAGGCTCCGACGGCAAAAGCGTTCAACAACAACACCGTCACCAGCAGACGACCGCGAATGGAATGCCAGAAGCGCATAAGACCCCCCATCATTGTTTCCGTATGTTATCGCGCTAACGTATCACGCGTTACCAAAAACGTCCAATGTTTCGGGGATCAGGGATCGGCGCGTGGTCTGGGTGAGAAGAATAACCATCTTGCGATCTCGAAAGCGGCAAGCGCGTCAATCCTGCATAACCGACGATGATCGAGTCTATCCAGAGCGCCATCTGAACCACTATGCCAGTGCCGGGAACCCCTCGGTAATGGTAAGAAACCAGAAATGGAAAGCCGAGCGCCAGGAGTGTGAATACGACCGCCAAGGTAGCGAATGCCAGTCCTGCGGCGCGAAACCTTCTGGATGCCGATCCGACCGCCATTGGGCAAAGCGTTCCACTTCGCCACCAGAAATGAATGAGCGTCAGAAAGGCAAATAGTTGCAAAGTTATTGATGGAATCAGAAGGTGCGCGCCATGCGTCATTTGAAACTTTTGGGGATTGAAAAGTATTGCCAGAGCAGCTATTGGCTGAGACGCTGAAAACAGGAGCAACGGCATGAGGTAAGCCAGGTTTGCCCAGGCAGATTGACGTGTTTGCAAGGTTGTGCTGCGCGCGCCCAAACGCATAGTACACAACGCACACGGTAACGACAGGGATCAATAATGGAATGTAATCCGTGATTGGCGCGGAACCACCCGCATGAACCACCCTTGGCGCAGGCATCATGCCAATATAGTTGAAAGCACGCCCTACAAATTTGGACGCCAGAACACATGCCGTGCAGGGCAACCGCGCTACATGCCGTATTCATGGATGTATGGACATGGGAGAGATTTTAAGGAGTTTGGTTCGATATTCATTGTCATGAGAAGCGCGAAAGCGTTTTCTTTTGATACTACGTTTGCAAAGGGAATCGTGGCGTAACAAGTTGAAGGCGAAGCGGCGGATGAGGGCGAAATTTTCAGCGGCATATCCCGTTTGCACTCTGGACTGGTCTTCATTGAATGCCATGTCGAGTACCCGATGCAGATTATTCTCAATGCTCCAGTGGGCGCGAATGCGCTGTCTAATCCGTTTTGCATCCGATGGCAAGGAACTCAGAAGCTGTTTTAAAAATTAGAAAGCCGTTTGAGGAGCAGGCGGATCATGGCGAGTTGGATCATAGCCTCGGAGTGTTGAGGAATGACCTCATAGTCACGATCAAGGCGACGTGAAAGAG
>JAIRZG010000023.1 GCA_031267345.1 Zoogloeaceae bacterium | reverse complement strand
CGCTCCAGGGGCAGCCAGCAGGTTTTTCCAGATGGGCGCGCCTGAACGAAGTCAAAAAATACCGCTTGAGGATACTAACGCAGTACGTTAGTATTTGTCCATGATCACAAGTTTCCGCTGTCCCGACACCGCCTGCCTGTTTCAGGGCATACGCGCGCCGCGATTTAATGCTATAGCAGCGGTGGCGATGCGTAAGCTGGCGATGTTGAACCAGGCAGCGCGGACGGATGATCTGTGCGTCCCGCCTGGCAATCGTCTGGAAAGGCTCGCAGGAAAACGCGCCGGACAATGGAGTATTCGCGTCAATGACCAATGGCGCATTTGCTTCCGTTTTTTTGACGGCAACGCTGCCGATGTTGAAATTGTTGATTATCACTGAAGGAAAACCATCATGCCACGCGAAATTCCCTGGCCGCATCCCGGCGAAATCCTGCAAGAAGAATTTTTGCGTCCGCTTGGTCTGACGCAGTATCGGCTGGCAAAAGAAATCGACGTGTCGCAACGGCGCATTGGCGAAATTGTCGCGGGCAAGCGGGCGATTACGGCGGATACCGGTCTGCGCCTTGCGGCGTTTTTCGGCCTCTCCGACGGCTTCTTTATCGGACTGCAAGCGGATTACGACACAGCAAAAGCCAAAGACGCGTTAACCGATACGCTCACCCGGATCAGAAAACAAAGGACAGAGGGCAAAGGACGGTCAATTACCAGCGATTTCGCCGTAACTTGAGCTTGATCCGCGCGGCGCGGAAAGCGATTGCCGATTTTTTCAGGGTGAATGACGGCGACGATGGTTCCGCTCCACCCAAAATACTTCCTGCTTGCGCACCGCCTTTCTGAAATACTCGTTTGCGCCGTATGGCGGCCAGCGGCGTCCGGCGAGCAGGGTTTGCAGGGCGCGGCGCAAGCGGCGTTTCAGGGGGAGAGGAAGTTGCAGGTCGTGCATCATGGCGAGCGCGCAGGCTTTGTCGATCTGTTCGGCGGCGGTGAGCGGCAATGCCCAAGGCGAGCGTGGCGTGGGGGATTTTGCAAAGCGCGGCGGCAGGGGAACGCCGGTATGCGCTTCTCCCATTGGCCAGGCATCGTTGTCGTGCAGGTGATTGGCGTAGCAGAGCAGGGCTTGGGGGCGCCAGTCCGTATGCGTCAGACTTTCACGCACGGCGGCATAGGCGGCGATGTGGTCGGGGTGCGGATCGAAGTCAGGATGCGGCAGGACGATGGCTTCCGGGCGCACCCGTTCGATCAGCGCCGCAAGGTCGGCAAGCAGGTTTTTCCAGGTGGGCGCGCCATCGGCATCGCCGGGAAGCGGCAGGGCGTTGCCCTGACGTAACGGGCGGGTATCGTCCAGATCGGCGACCCGCGAGGCAAAGGCGGTTTCGGGGTTCTTCCGCATGGCGGCAAGCTGCATACAAAAATACCCGAGCGAGACGCACCGATCGGCGGGAACGCCGCCCCACAGCGGCACGGCGCGGCTGTCCCAGGCGCGCAGGCGTCCCTTGAGGCGGGCGGCTTCCACGGCGGAAAGCCCCAGACCCTGATAATTTTCGGCTTCGATTTCGCCTGCCGTGAGGGTGACTATCCAGACTTCCCGCGCCTGACTGTACAGGCCGAAGGCGGCAAGCTCCGCGTCGTCGGCATGGGGCGCGATGATGAGCAGGCGCTGTTGACGGTAGTCCGGATGGCGAACGCGCAACAGGCGCAGCTCCCTGCCGATGGCGCAGCGCCGTCCGCGCAACCGGATTTCACCCGCCGCCAACGCCGCTGCCAGTCCGGTCAGATTGAGATAGCGCAGGCCGGACGCGCCAAACTCAAAGGTCTGGCAATCGCGTGTTTCAGCCGTCTCGATGTCCACCGCTGGCGGACGCAAACGCCCCCACCCGCCGGATTCGAGGCGTATCGCCAGCAACAGGGTGTCGTCCGCCGCGTACACGCCATATTCCCCTTGTATCCGCAAACATCCGTTTTCCAGTCGCGCGGGCAGGGTTTCGACGGCGGCGTCGAAACGGTAGTCATAATCCGCGCGCGGGTTGTAGAAAAGATGATCGGAAAACCAGGCTTCATGGGTGATCCAGCCCAAAAGCAGAAGGGGGAAAGCCAGCCGCCAATCCAGCGACGCGACCGCCAGCAGCAGAATGAGCGCCAGAACCAGCGCAATGCGTTTGCCGCGTCGGTGGCGGGCGAGAAGCTGTTGTTTGCGGGAAATCATGTCCATCCTGAGCGGCGCAAGCGAGATCGGCTTGTCTTCCTGATTCAAAACGCCAAGAGCCTAGCACAGCAATTTATCCAATGCGAACCTGTCGCCCCGCGCCGCAGGGCAAAGGCCTTGTCGTAGCGAAGCATGAATGACGCCTGCTTTCTTTTTGAAGGGAAATTCCGGATAACCGCCATTCCATTGACAAGCGCGTCACTGCACTGTCCGGAAGATTTTCACGCGAACAACTCTGGCTGTATTCCCGCTTCTTAAGAGAATGACGGGATTTTTCTCCCTCCTTTTCAAGAGGGGGATGGGATGGGGTTCAGAGGACTGACCTTGCCCCTCATTTTCGCATTCCATAGCGGGGTTCATATTCTGGCTTGATGCGCTGCTGTTTCAATCCACGCGCCCGCGAAGGGCGCGACTTGCGCGGGGATACTCCGCCGCGCCAAAAAGCGGGGGTTTCAATCCACGCGCCCGCGAAGGGCGCGACACGCATGCCCCGGCGTCCGGGGACGATCCGTCGGCGTTTCAATCCACGCG
>JAIRZG010000008.1 GCA_031267345.1 Zoogloeaceae bacterium | reverse complement strand
CTTGTTCAAGAATCGGAAGTATCTGCTCGAACCTCTCCCGACTTATGTCACTAGGGTATGTTTTCTTACGCATACGCATAGCTTACACTATTTGGAAAAATCGTGAACAGGTTCTAAGGCGCTCCATCCGCTACCAGATTACCGACGGCGGCGCCAGCGTGGAGGTCGGCACGAACCGCACGTTCAACGAAGGCAAAGGCGTCGGCGCGGAAGTCCATCAGTTCGGTAGCCGCGACGGTCGCATCCCCGCCCGGCCCTTCCTCGGCCTCTCCGCCGCCGACAAAACTACCGTGCTCGGACATCCTCAACCAGATGCTGAAAGACGCCTGAACCCGATTGCGCCACACGCAATTAAATTGCAAAACCCATCCCGCCAAGTCCCGCTTCATCCCACAAATATCGCGCAAAACCCCCGGAAATATCGTGCACGGGATCAAAGTTTAGCTTCAAGGGGAGGGAGAAAAAGCATCGGCGCAACGCGCCGCTGATCAACCCGCCCCCCGCGCGTGGAGGAGCGTTGGAGAGAGGGAGGCGACCGTTTCGTTTACCGGGCGGGAATCGCGCCCCTGTGATGCCTGGCCTCTAAACGCTGCAACCCGTATTCAAACGCCGCCAGGTGCCAGAGTTTGTTGCCTTGCAGAGGGGTGAAGTGGCGCAGAGGTTCGGCGAGGAGTTGGTCGACACAGGCGCGGTTGTAGAGGCCGCGGGCGCGGCAGGCGGAGGAGGTCAAGGTGTCGCGGATGAAATCGAAAAAGCCGCCGCGCAGGTATTTCAGGGCGGGCGTAGGGAAATAGCCTTTCGGGCGGTCGATGATTTCATGCGGCAGCAGGGCGCGAGCGAGATGTTTTAACGGGAATTTGCCGCCTTCCCTGAGGCGCAGCGCGGGCGGCAGGGTCATGGCGGTTTCCACCAGCGTCTTGTCGAGAAAAGGCACACGCGCTTCCAGACCGTGCGCCATGCTCATGTTGTCAATGCGCTTGACCGGATCATCGACAATCAGGGTGGTGACATCCAGCCGCAACACTTGATCCATGAAGCTGTCGGCATCGGCTTCCTGCAGGCGGGCGGCAATGAACGGGCTGACGTGATCGCGTCCGGCGTCGGCATGGGCGGCGGCCCAGCGCGGATCGAGCAGGTACAGGAAATCGGCATGGGAACGGTCAAAATAGCGCGGCGCGAAGCGCAGGAGCGGCGGCAGGTTTTCCGGCTCCGCCGCCATTTGCGGATACCAGTAATAGCCGCCAAACACTTCATCCGCGCCCTGACCGGAAAGCACGGCCTTGACTTCCTTTTTCACCTCGCGCGCCAGCAGCCAGAAAGCGACGTTATCCTGGCTGAACATGGGTTCGGACATGGCGGCAAGCGCCTCCGGCAGCGCGTCCAGCAACTCGCGGTCGCTGATGTGGTAGCGGTGGTGCGCCGTGCCAAAGTGACGCGCCACGATGTCGGAATAATGAAATTCGTTGCCCGCTTCTTCCGGCTGGTCGGCAAAACCGATGGAAAAGGTGAGAATCTCCCGCTGCCCCTGTTCCGCCAGCAGCGCCACCAACAAGCTGGAATCCAGACCGCCGGACAGCAACACGCCTACGGGCACATCGGCGGCGAGCAAATGGCTCTTGACCGCCGCGTTCAGGGACGCACGGACAGCTTCCAGATAATTGGCCTCATCGGGTTCCGGCGCGGGACGGCGGGCGGGCAGACGCCAGTAGCAATCTTCATGGGTCGCGCCGTCGGCGGCAACAGTCTGCCAACTAGCGGGCGGCAATTTTTTGATGTGGCGAAAAATGGTGCGCGGCGCGGGGACGGAACCATGTAGGGTGAATTGGAATTGCAGGCCGATGGCATCGAGTTCCGTACCCACGCCGCCGCCCGCCAAAAGCGCGGGCAGACTGGAAGCAAAGCGCAGGCGTTTGGCGTCGCGGGTCAAATAGAGCGGCTTGATGCCGAAACGGTCGCGGGCGAGAAAAAGACTTTGCGCGTTTTTATCCCAAAGGGCGAAGGCGAACATGCCATCCAGATGGGCGAGGCAGTCGCGTCCCCAGGCGTGGTAAGCCTTGAGGATGACTTCGGTATCGCCTTCGGAAGAAAAACGGTAGCCGCGTTGGACGAGTTCGCGGCGCAGTTCGCGGTAGTTGTAGATGACACCGTTGAACACCAGAACCCGATCATCGTCCCGCATCGGTTGACCGGCGGCGTCCGAGAGGTCGATGATGGCAAGCCGCCGATGTCCGAAGGCCAACGCGCCGTCAAAAAACACCCCACCTGCGTCCGGCCCGCGCGCGCGCAGGACGTGCATCATCCGCGCCAGCGCGTCACCATCCGCCGCCTGTCCGTCAAAACGCAATTCGCCGCAAATGCCGCACATTTTTTCAGAGGACAGCGGAGTGAGCGAGGGCTGAGGCTTTGCGTTGGCGCGGAATCATCTGCATGGTATTTTTCAGATTTGCGGCGCGTCCGCGTCGGTAGCCTTGCCGTCCCCTGTTTTTCGTCTGCTGTTCCTGGATCGTCCCATTAGGATTTGCATGGCTTTGGCGATGGCGTCGAGGGAGCGGATTTGCTGTTGCAGGTCGTCTTGCATCGCGCCCAGTTCGTTGATGCGTTCTTCCAGGGTGTCGGCGGCTTCGTGGATGCGCTGGATGCTGTCCAGACGGCGTTTGAGGTGGAGCTGGTGTTCGCGCACCTGGGTTTCCACGGGGCCCATGATGATCTTGAGCCAGCTTTCCACATCCCAGTTGGCGCGCGTAAAAATTTTTTGCGACTGCATGGCGATTTCTTCAAAAAACTTGTGCGCGATATTTTTCTTTTCGTGAGTCACGAATTGCACGGCGGTGTTCAGGTGGGTGTTGCACCAGGTTTGCAGACGATGGATTTCCTTTTCGTAGACCACCAGGGAAAAATTGACGGGCGTGGTGAGCTTGAGGCCGTGTTCGACATGCAGCCGTTTGTAGACGGCATCCATCATGTTGCGGATTTCCGTGATCTCCGCGTTGGATTTTTTCAGGTCGGCCTGGACTTCCTGAAAGAAGGTGCGGATGGCGCGGGAAATTTGTCGGGAGAAGGTGGCGTCCAGCATAGTTTGCCGGGTTTTTTCCGTCAATCGGCGCAGGGGCTTGACGCCCAGGTGCGCAAACAGCTTGTTGGTAAGCGTGGAAAACACGCTGCGCACGGCATGATAGTGCTGTAATCCGGTGTCGAATTCTTCTTTTTCCACCTTGATCTTGCCCATCATGTACTCGACCACGCCCCGGTTTTTGCCGCGCAGGTCGGAGAGTTCGGCAATCTGCTCGCCCAGGTTGGCGCGACGGACTTCCAGCAGCCCCCGGATGTGCTGATGTATTTCCCAGAATTCGCTTTGGGTATCGTCGCGCACGATGTCGTGTTTGGCGGGGATGAGTTCGTCGGAAAGGGCGGCTTCGAGTTCCGGCAGACGGCTTTTTTCCAGCAGGTCGGCGTCCTGATTGATTTTGGCGACCAGACCTTTTTGCGCCGAGACCGGAAAAACCCGGGTTTCGAGAATGCCGAGTATGTCCGCGCAGGTTTTTACCTGACGTGCGATTTCCGCGCTGATCTCCGTTTCGCGCTTGAGTTCGTCCCACAGACCGTCAATTTTATTCAGAACGACCAGACGCCCGCGCGCGCCATGATTGCTGGCGATATGCTCCTGCCAGATCAGCATGTCCGATTGCGTCACGCCCGTATCGGCGGCAAGGATGAACAGGACGGCATGGGCATTGGGCAAAAGGGAAAGCGTCAGTTCCGGTTCGGTGCCGATGGCGTTCAGCCCCGGCGTATCCAGAATCACCAGTCCCTGTTCGAGCAAGGGATGCGGAAAATTGATGATGGCATGACGCCAGCGGGGAATTTCCACCAGACCATCCTCGCCCACATGAAAAGCGCCAACCTCTGTCGCATCCACCGTAAAGCCCAGCCTGCCCGCTTCGTCGGCGGGAACGCGGATGACCTCGCTCACCTGACGCAGGGCGTTCTGCATGGTTTTCGCCGAATGGATGTCCAGCAAAATGCGCTGCCAGGCGTCGGGACTTTGCTTGTATTCGCTGACGCTGGTGTTGCCGCCGCGCGTCTGGATGGAAAGCAGGTCGATGGCGGGCGGCCTGTCGGCCACGTACAGCAATTCCGTCGGACACATGGTGGTGCGTCCCGCCGAGGAAGGCAGAACGCGACTGCCATAGGTGGCGAAAAAGATGCTGTTGATGAGTTCGGATTTGCCGCGCGAAAATTCCGCGACAAAGGCCACATTGAGCTTGTCTTCCCGGATGCGTTCCTCCAGCCGTGAAAGCCGCAATTCCGCCTGCGCGTCGCTCAGATCCTGTTCGATCAACCACTGACGGAAACGTTCCGTCGCCGCGATGATGGCAAGCCGCCATTGGCTGTAAGCGGCGAATTGTTGGGCAAGGGACATGGAGAATCCGCGCAAGCGTGCAAAGATTGTCAATTTAGCACGTTTGCGTCCGCTTTGCCGCCACAGGGCGCTTCTGTCAAGGCAATCGCGTGAATGTGTTTGTCATGAAAAAAACAGGAACGGCGCCCGCTTTCCCTCCGAAGGTCTGGGGTATTTTTCTCCCTCCCCTTGTGGGAGAGGCCGGGGAGAGGGGCAGGGCAATCGCACGAATGCCATTGTTGTACACGTTGACGTTTTTTCGTTTACGCACAAAGACTTACACAGGGGGCTGTTCACAGCCTTTTGTTTTATGTAGTTTTCTGTCTTTTTGGGGCGACTCATGGAGACAGCAAGCAAACTACGACTGGCGGATGTATTTGTCTCGCTAACCGACCCGCGCCAAGCGAGCAAGACGCGGCACAACTTGGTCGATG
>JAIRZG010000007.1 GCA_031267345.1 Zoogloeaceae bacterium | reverse complement strand
GCGTGCGCCGCGCGCGTGGCCGGGCGCGGGGTGTGGCGTGTGGGGCGGGGGGGGGGGGGGGGGGGGGGGGGGGGGGGGGGGGCCGCCCCCATGCTGGGGGGGTCAAGCGTCTTGCGCTCGGTGTGCTCTGTTATGTCGTCGTGCTCGCGTGTATGCCAGTAGGCTATGGTTCCTATCCGCGCTTCCGCTTGGGCATCGGTATGCCACTCCTTCTTTTTGCCGCGCTGGGCGCTTCCCGTCTGCATACCCGTTTTATGGCGCGCCGGGGCAGTGATAGCTGTGGATAAACGCCTGCGCCCTGATTTGACCTTGCCCTGCGAATTCAGTATTTTCTTCAACTTTCACTGGTGTATTTGCCCATGTCCAAACTCAGAACCCGCGTCGTGACGGACGCGCCCGAACTTGCTCCCGACCTGAAATTTGAAACCGCGCTCTCCGAACTGGAGCGTCTGGTTGCGCGCATGGAGGACGGCGAGATGGCGCTGGAAGACTCGATTGCCGCCTATGGGCGCGGCATGGCCTTGTTGCGGCATTGTCAGGAACAACTGACGGTAGCGGAAGAAAAAATCCGCGTCATGGATGCTCTGGACGAAGGGAAAAGCGCGTGAGCGGCGATTTTCAGGACTGGATGACGTCCGTACAGGCGCGCGTGGAAGCGGCGCTGGCGGAATGTCTGCCACGGGCGGGCATTGCCGCGCGGCTGCATGAAGCCATGCGCTACGCTGTATTGGGCGGCGGCAAAAGGGTGCGTCCCCTGTTGGTGTTCGCGGCGGGCGAACTGGCAGCGGCGCCGGAAGACGCCCTGCTTGCTTCCGCTTTGGCAGTAGAATTGATCCACGCCTATTCGCTGACGCACGACGATCTGCCCGCAATGGATAACGACGTGTTGCGGCGCGGGCGGCCTACCTGTCATGTGGAATTCGATGAAGCCACGGCGCTGCTGGTCGGCGACGCCTTGCAGGCGCGCGCCTTTGAATTGCTTGCCGCGCCGGGGTTGATTGCGCCCACGCGACAACTGAAATTGCTGGCGACGCTGGCGCGCGCCAGCGGTTCATTGGGTATGGCGGGCGGGCAGGCGGTGGATCTGGCCGCCGTGGGCAAGACGCTGACCCAGCCGGAACTGGAATTGATGCACGCCATGAAAACCGGCGCCCTGATTCGCGCCGCCGTATTTTTGGGCGCGGGCTGCGGCAAGACAGCGCTCACGGATTCCCGACAGGCAAAACTGGATCAGTTCGCCAAGCGCGCCGGTCTCCTGTTTCAGGTCATCGACGATTTGCTCGATTGCACCGCCAGCACCGCCACGCTGGGCAAGACGGCGGGCAAGGACAAGGCTGCCGACAAGCCGACCTACGTCAGCCTCATGGGGCTTGCCGCCGCGCGCGACTATGCCGAATCCCTGCGGCAGGAGGCGTTGCAATCGCTGGCCGGATTTGGCGCGAAAGCCGAACGCCTGGTCGCGCTCACCCACTTTATTTGCGCGCGGCGATTCTGATGACTACCGACAATCCTTATCCACTGCTGGCGGCGATCCATTCGCCTGCCGACCTGCGCCAACTGGAGCGCGGGCAATTGCCGCAACTGGCGGCGGAAGTGCGCGCCTTCCTGATTGCGTCCGTCGCGCGCACCGGCGGGCATCTTTCTTCCAGTCTGGGCACGGTGGAGCTTGCCATCGCCCTGCATTACGTCTTCAACACCCCCGATGACCGCCTGATCTGGGATGTGGGGCATCAGGGCTACGCGCACAAAATCCTCACCGGACGACGCGAAGGCATGGCGCGACTCCGCATGAAGGACGGGCTTTCCGGCTTTCCCCGCCGGGACGAATCGCCTTATGACGCCTTTGGCGTCGGGCATTCCTCCACCTCCATTTCCGCCGCGCTGGGCATGGCGCTGGCGGCGAAGGAGAAAGGCGAAGCGCGGAAGACGGCGGCGATTATCGGCGATGGCGCGATGTCCGCCGGCATGGCCTTCGAGGCGCTGAACAACGCGGGCGTCGCGGACGCCGACATGCTGGTCATATTGAATGACAACGAAATGTCCATCTCGCCGCCGGTGGGGGCGCTGAACACCATGTTGACGCGCATGATGTCGGGCCGGACGGTCAATGCGGCGCGGAAGGTGGGGCGGCACATGCTGGGCGTCGTGCCGCCGCTTCTGGAACTCGCCCGCCGCGCCGAGGAACATGTAAAAGGCATGATCGCGCCGGGGGCGCTGTTCGAGGAATTCGGCTTTCATTATTACGGCCCCATCGACGGTCATGATTTCAACGCCCTGCTGCCGACGCTCGCCAATCTGCGTAACCTGAAAGGGCCGCAGTTTTTGCACATCCTCACGCGCAAGGGCAAGGGCTACGCGCAGGCCGAGGCCGATCCCGTGCTGTATCACGGCGTCGGCAAATTCGACGCGGACGCGGGCATCGACACAGACGCCGCGCCGAAAAAAATCACTTACGCCCAGGTTTTCGGCGACTGGCTCTGCGACATGGCGGCGGCGGACGCGCGGCTCATCGGCATTACCCCCGCCATGCGCGAAGGCTCCGGCCTCACCCGTTTCGCCGAACAGTTTCCCGAACGCTATTACGACGTAGGCATTGCCGAGCAACACGCCGTCACCTTTGCCGCCGGTCTGGCCTGTGAAGGGTTGAAGCCGGTGGTCGCCATTTATTCCACCTTTTTGCAACGCGCCTACGACCAGCTGATTCACGATGTCGCCCTGCAAAACCTGCCCGTGGTGTTCGCCATTGACCGGGGCGGTCTGGTGGGCGCGGATGGCGCGACGCACCACGGCAGCCTTGATCTTTCCTTCCTGAACTGCGTTCCCAACCTGACCTTGATGGCTCCGGCGGATGAGGCCGAATGCCGCCAGATGCTGTCCACCGCCTTTGCCCTCGACACCCCCGCTGCTGTCCGTTACCCGCGCGGCAGCGGCGCGGGCGTAGCGCCGGGAGACGATTTGCGGACGCTGCCCGTGGGAAAAGGCGTCGTGCTGCGCGAAGGCAGGGAAGTCGCCCTGCTTGCCTTCGGCAGCATGGTCAAGCCTGCGCGGACGGCGGGCGAGCGCCTGAACGCCAGCGTCGTTAACATGCGTTTCATCAAACCGCTGGATGTTGAACTGATTGAACGGCTGGCAAGTTCGCACCGCCTGCTGGCAAGTATCGAAGAAAACGCCCTGATCGGCGGCGCGGGCGCGGAAATCGCGCGCTTCCTGTCGTCGCGCGGCATCAACACGCCCCTGCTTGCGCTGGGTCTGCCGGATCGTTTTATCGATCACGGCGAACAGGACGAATTGCTGGCGGAACTGGGTCTGGACGCGGAAGGCATCATCCGCTCCGTACAGCAACGCCTGTCCCTCCTTCAGAACACAGGACAACCATGAATTTCCCCAACATCCCCGACGTGCAGAACTCCGCCGATACCCGCCAGCTGGCGATCAACAAGGTGGGCATCAAGTCCATCCGCCATCCGATCCGCGTCAGCGACAAGGATCGCGGCAGCCAATACACCATCGCCACCTTCAACATGTATGTGGGGCTGCCGCACAATTTCAAAGGTACGCACATGTCGCGTTTCGTGGAGATTCTGAATCGGCACGAAACGGAAATTTCCGTGAAGAATTTTCCGGCGATGCTGAAGGAAATGGTGGAGCGGCTGGAAGCGAAAAGCGGTCATATCGAGATGAATTTTCCCTACTTCATCAACAAGATCGCGCCCGTTTCCGGCGTCAAAAGCCTGATGGATTATGACATCACCTTTATCGGCGACATTTATCAGGGACAGATCGCCACACGCCTGAAAGTGGTTGTGCCCGTAACCAGCCTTTGCCCCTGTTCCAAGGAAATCTCCGAACGTGGCGCGCACAACCAGCGTTCGCACGTCACTTTGACCGTGCGCGCCAACGCCTTCATGTGGATAGAAGACATCATCGCCATCGCCGAATCCGAAGCGTCCAGCGAACTCTACGGTCTCTTGAAACGCCCGGACGAAAAGTTCGTCACGGAACGCGCCTACGACAACCCCAAATTCGTCGAAGACCTGGTGCGCGACGTTGCCGCCCGCCTGAACGCCGAACCGCGCATCGACGCCTATGTGGTGGAATCGGAAAACTTCGAGTCCATCCACAACCATTCCGCCTACGCGCTGATCGAACGCGACAAGAAAGCCGGATCCGGATGACAAAGGTCAGGGATCAAAAGAAACGAGCGATGGCTCTGCCTCTTGGAAATCTCTGAATACCCGTCATTCCCGCGAAGACGGGAATCCATAAGCCATTGAAAACATTAGATTCCCACTTTTGCGGGAAGGGCGGATTTTTGACTTCACAGAGGCTCCCCTTGTACCTGGGAGAATGCAGTGCTAACATTGGTTATAACTTTCTTCGTTCCGGAGATTTTCATGCAAAAGATTTTTCATACCAAGCAATTCATGGCGGGAAATTCGCCTGCTGTTCGTATTCCGATGGATATGGCATTCCCGCCGCATACAAGCCTTGTTGTCGTCAGGGAAGGCGGCAGGATTATTGTTGAACCTGAAACGCTGGAAGATGTTCCCGAACTTTTTGCAAAATTGGGAAAACATCATACCGGAGAACGCCCGGAGTTTGTAGAAGCTGAAAGGAATCGGGATTGATTCAATATCTTCTTGACACAAACATTTGCATTTGCCTGATGAAAGAACATCCAGAATCGGCTATCAAACGATTTGCCAGCTGTAAATTCGGGGAAATTGCAATCAGTTCAATCACATGGGGTGAATTGTGTTGCGGCCTTAATACGCGAAACAGCAGAAAACAGATGGATGCGCTGTTTGTGAAAATTGTAGCAAAGCCATTCGATATTAAAGCCGCAGAAGTATTTGGCCACCTGTCGCAGGATTATCCCGGAAGAAGAAACAGCTTTGACCGGATGATTGCAGCCCATGCCTTGTCACTGGATGCGGTTCTTGTGACAAATAATGTTGCCGATTTTGTTGTGTACCAGGCAGCGGGTTTGCGGATGGAAAATTGGGCGGATTCTTGCGCGTAGCCAGTGCGGAGAAAGTGGGCATTTATCCATCTTGAAAACACCGAATTTCAATTTTTCAAAGGGATGATGATCGCGTAGGGCGGAACGCGCTTTACCATTCCGCCGGTCGTTCTGAAACATACAGCAACAATCGGCTATCCGTCTCCTGTCGATGTCATAAAATCATGGCAGAATCAATATCCTGAACTGTTTGTTAAACAGGTCTATAAACATACGGAACGCGACAGAAAAACGGTTCCACCGCGATGAATTCCTTGCAAATGGAATGATGCCCCCTCTCTCCAACTCTCCCCCGCAAGGGGGAAGAGGGTTAATCCGCAGCGCTATCGCGCCGGAGGAAACGACCAGCAAACACGCCTTTCTCCTTCCCCTTCAAGGGGAAGGCCGGGATGGGGTTCCGTTGAGCAGGTACGCAGACGTGCGTACTGAATGAAACCCCTCCCCACCCTAACCCTCCCTTGAAGGGGTGCCGTTCTCTTTACATTGCCATCACGCCATGCCGTCGTTTGAACAGGAAAAAGAGGTCAAGCGTTGTCCGAAGCATTTCCCAAGACTTCGAGAAACGCTTGCTCCTTCGGTTGAAACGCGCCGGATTGTCGCGTATCGAACGGTTGAAAGATTCCATCCGATGGGTCTGCGCCTT
>JAIRZG010000255.1 GCA_031267345.1 Zoogloeaceae bacterium | reverse complement strand
CGCGTCTTCAATGGCCTTCAACACCCGCCTGCCGGGCGGACGGGCGGTGACCAGTTTCTTGCCGTCGGGCTGGCTGCTGATCCAGGTCTGCCAGTCCGTCCACCAGGAACCGGGATATTGCGTCGCGCCCGCCAGATAATCTTCGGCGGCTTCCGGCAGGGGACGCGCGTCGTTGACCCAGTACCCGTATTTGTTGGCTGTCGGCGGATTGACAATGCCGGCAATGTGACCGGAGCCGCCGACCACGAAGCGCACCGCGCCGGAAGGCAGCCGCGCGCCCTGATAGGTGCTTTTCCAGGGCGCGATGTGGTCTTCGAGGGTGGAGATGAAGTAGCAGGGCGTTTTGACCTTGCCGATGTCGATGGGTACGCCCTCCAGCGTGATGCCGCCGGGGTCTTTCAGGCGATTTTCCAGATACATGTTGCGCAGGTAAAAACTGTGCGTGGCGGCGGGCAGGCGCGTGGAATCGCTGTTCCAGTAGAGCAGGTCGAAGGGGAAGGGTTGCTTGCCCATCAGGTAGTTATTGACCACGAAAGACCAGATCAAATCATTGGCGCGCAACAGGTTGAAGGTGATCGCCATTTCCGCGCCTTCCAGATAACCGCGTTCGTTCATGCGGTTTTCCAGTCCGGCAATGCTCTGGCGGTCGAGAAAAACGCCAAGCTCGCCAGGTTCGGAAAAATCGATCAGGGTAGTGAAGAAGGTGGCGGAAGCGACGCGCGGGTCATTTTTCGTCGTCATGTAGGCCAGCGCGCTCATCAGGAGCGTGCCGCCCAGACAATAACTGACGACATTCAATTCCTGTTCGCCGGTATCCGCCAGCACTTTGTCGATGGCGGTCAGCGCGCCCTCCGTCAGGTAATCCTCAAAACGCTTGTGCGCCAGATGTTCGTCGGGATTCACCCAGGAGATGATGTACACCGTATGTCCCTGATCGGTCGCCCATTTGACGAAGGAATTTTTTTCGCGCAGGTCGAGAATGTAATACTTGTTGATCCAGGGCGGCACGATCAGCAGCGGCTTTTTGAATTGTTTGTCGCCTGTGGGCGCGTACTGGATGAGTTGCATGAGGTCGTTCTGGAACACCACTTTGCCGGGCGTGGTGGCGACGTTTCTGCCCAGTTCAAAGGCCGAAGCGTCGGTCATGCGAATGCATAACCTGCCGCCGCCCGCTTCCACATCGGCAAGCAGGTTGTTCAGTCCGCGGATGAGATTCTGTCCGTGCGTCCTCACGGTCTCGCGGAAGACCTCCGGGTTGGTCAGGGCGAAATTGGAGGGCGAGAGGGCGTCGATATACTGACGGGTGAAGAAATTGACTTTTTGCCGCGCCGCGTTGTCCAGTCCCTCAACCTGACAAAGGGTGTCATGCAGGTGGCGTGCGAGAATCAGATAGGACTGCTTCATGAAATCAAAGAGGAAATGCTGTTCCCAGTCTTCATTGTGAAAACGCTTGTCGCCCTTGGGCGCTTTCAGTACGGGCGGGATGGAAAGCCCCAGCATTTTCAGGGAGGAATGTTGCCAGAGGGAAAAATAATCCCACATCATGTTCATCTGGTTTTTCGCCAGATGAGCGGGGTTGGACAACAGTCGCGCCGACAGGTCCATGAAGGCGCGGGCAATGCCCAGTTCATCCTGCGGCAGACTCAGATTCACGCCTTCCTTCGCCTTTCTCTCGATAAAACCGCCCAGAATACGGGAAGCGCGCCCGGCTACCTCGGCGTAGGTTTTGGCGATTTCCGCAGGATTGGGCAGATTCGGCAAGCTGCTTTCCGGGGTCACCGGAAGAATGGGGGCGGACATCATGCGTTCCTTCCACAGGCAAGAAAATCGGAGAAAACTATCACTTTCGACAGAGGACGTAAACGGTCCGGACAATCGCGGGAACATGTTTGTCATGGCGAAACAGGAACGACGCCCGTTTTCCCTTTTTCTCCAGGGGGCGTGGCGTCCGGCATCAAAGGGCGATGATGTGGATGCTGTCTCCCCGGCAAACCCCGGCGCGAAATCGATTCAGGGCCGGAGGGAGAAAACCGCATCCTGTTGTCCGCTCATTTCTTTTCCGCGAGCAGTCGATCCAGTTCGTACAGGCGATCTGGCGCGCCGACATCCATCCACAGGCCGCTGTAGCGTTCGCCGCTGATATGACCGTCGGCGACGGCCTGGTAGAGCAGGGGGGCGAGCCTGGAGGGGCGGTCGGGGTCGAGGTGGGCGAAAAGTTGCGGCGTGTAGAGGCCGATGCCGGCGAAGGTCAGGCGGTCGCCGGCGGCGTTGCCAACCCTGCCGTTTTTGTCCAGACTGAAATCGCCTTCCGGATGATGCGCGGGATTATCGACCAGCAACAGGCGCGCCCGTTCGTTCTGCATGGGAAAAGTCAGCGCCTGCGCCGGATCCCAGTCGCAAAAAACATCGCCATTGATCACCAGAAAAGGCTGCGCGCCCAACAGAGGCAGGACACGGGCAATGCCGCCCGCCGTTTCCAGCGCGCCGGGGGGTTCGGGGGAATAAACAATTTTCAGGTTCCAGGCGTCGCCATCGCCCAGGGTTTCCTGAATCTGCTCGCCCAGATGCGAAACATTGATGATGACATGCCGGAATCCGGCGGTGGCAAGGCGTTCAAGCTGCCAGACGATCAGCGGTTTGCCGCCCACCGGCAGCAGCGGCTTGGGCGTGGCGTCGGTGAGGGGACGCATCCGTTCGCCACGGCCTGCGGCCAGTATCATGGTTCTCATAAAGTCTCCGCCATCGGTGAAACCCGCAATCAGAAGGTCAGAAGGTCGATCCGTTTGTCGCGCGGGTGTTTTCCAGCGCGTCGAACAGGGTCAGCAGGGGTTTTAGCGCATTGTAGCGGCTTGCCGTTTTTTTCGCATAGGCGACAAAGCGCGGCAGGTCGGCGAGGTAATGCGCCTTGCCGTCGCGGTAGTTGAGGCGGCAGAAAATGCCCAGCACTTTCAGGTGGCGTTGCAGCCCCATCCATTCATAATCCCGCCAGAAGTCGCTGAAATCGGCAGGCACAGGCAGCGCCGCCGCCCGCGCCTTTTCCCAATAGCGCGCCACCCAGTCGAGTTCCTGCTCCTCTTCCCAGGAGAGGAAGGCGTCGCGGAACAGCGATACCACGTCGTAAGCAATGGGGCCGTAAACCGCGTCCTGAAAATCCAGCACGCCCAGGGTGAGCGTGGCGGCGCTTTCCACTACCATCAGGTTGCGCGGCATGAAATCGCGGTGCGTAAAAACCTGCGGCTGCGCCAGGGCGGCATCGACAAGCTGCTGAAAAAGGGTTTGCAGCGCCTGTCGCTGCGCGTCGGTAAGCGTTTTTCCCAGATGGCGGGCGATGAACCAGTCGGGAAAAAGTTGCAGCTCCCGCCGCAACAGGGTTGCGTCGTAAGGTGGCAGCACGCCGGGACGGGAAGCCAGTTGCCAGCGCGTCAGCATATCGATTGCCGGACGCATCAGGGTGTCGGCGAGTCCAGGTTCGGCCTTGAGCGCGGCGAGCAGGCCCACGCGCCCCAGATCGGAGAGCAGCAGAAAGCCCTGTTCCAGATCGGCAATTTCGATTTCCGGCGCGCAAATGCCCGCTTCGGCGAAAAGTCCGGCAACCTGCACAAAGGGACGGCAATCTTCCTTGTCCGGCGGCGCGTCCATGAGGATGCGCGTACCGCCGTCCGGCAGGGTAAGGCGAAAATAGCGGCGAAAGCTGGCGTCGGCGGAAGCGGGCGCAAAGCCGATTTCAGCGCCGGGATAACGCGAGGCGACATGCCGGGCTATCCATTCCTGTATTTGTTGGTCACGGGACATGTGAGACAGGGGTCTTCGGGTTAGAATGCGAAATTTTAACATCGGGGTCGCCGCCGTCCGCCCCTTCAATTGCTGTTGCGCCGCCCTGCCAGATTATGAAATCAATGCGTTGCCGCCCAATTTTCCTTGCCCTGACCTGTCTTTTCGCCAAAGCGCAGATGGCGCAGGCGGAAACCAGCCTTGCCGTATCCGGCGCCACGCCGGAACGCGCGGCGTATTTCGCGGCAGCGCCCGCCGAACTTTCCCTGTCGGCGCTCGAGGAGAGCGACGATACGCCCGCCAGCGGCGCAAACAAGCGCAAGGCGGACAAAACGCTGAAGCCGTCCGGCCCGACTGCCATTTCCGCCGAAAAAATCAGCGGTCAGACGGATGAAATCACCCGCGCCGAAGGCGATGCCCGCTTGCGTTCGGAGGATATGCGGATGTTCGCGGACAAAATGGATTACTACCCGCTGGAAGACGAAATCAAGGCGAGCGGCAATGTGCGCGTCCTTCAGGAAGGCGCGGAGGTCAGCGGGCCGTATCTGCAAATGAAAATAAGCGAGCAAATCGGCTACTTTGACGAAGCCCACTACAAAATCAGCCGTTTGATAGAACCCGTGAGCGGCAAGCGCGATTACCTGCCGGGACGGACGGAACCCTTGCCTGCGCTGCCACCGCGCCTGAGCACGGGGTACGGACAGGCAAAGCGGATTTACTTCGAGGGGGAAAACCAGTTCCGCATCGAGGGCGGCACCTATTCCACCTGCAAGCCGGATGCGGCGGCAAAACAGGACTGGTTCGCCAAAAGCAGCGAGATCAAACTCGATTACGATGAAAACGACGGCGTGGCGAAAAACGCCACCGTGTATTTCAAGGACGTGCCTTTTCTTTACGCGCCCCACCTTTCCTTCTCGCTCAACAATCAGCGCAAGTCCGGCCTGCTTGCGCCGACCTTTGCTTCTTCCACGCGCGCCGGGATGGATTTGTCCATTCCCTATTACTGGAATATCGCCCCCAATTACGACGCCACCATCACGCCGCGCGTCATGAGCAAGCGCGGGCTGCAAGTCGGCGCGGAAGTCCGCTACAAGGATCACTACGCCGATACCGAAGCGCGTTTTGAAATCCTGCCCAAAGACGAACAGTACGCCGGTCGGCGCTACGCCTACGAGCTTCGGCACACGCAAAACCTGGGCGGCGGTTTTTCCACTTACATCGACTGGGGCGGCGCTTCCGATGACGATTATTTCACCGACCTTTCCTCGCGCGTGGTGCAAACCTCACAACGGCAGATTACCCGCCAGTTCCGGTTGAATTACAGCCGCGACTGGTTTTCCGCCAGTTTGCGCACCCTGCGCTACCAGACCCTGAATCCGGAAAATGATGACAAAAACAGCGCCTATCGGCTGGAACATCCCTATTTTCTTCAGCCGCAGGTGAGCGTCAAGGCCAGACCCGTCGTCTTCGGGATACTGGAAGCGCAGGCGGAGGGACAATACACGCGGTTTACGCATCCGACGCTGGAAAAAGGCACGCGCGCGGTGTTTTATCCGCAGCTTGCCCTGCCGCTCATTCGTCCCGGCTACTACACCACGCCCAAGCTCGGCCTGCACATGACGCGTTACCAGTTGAGCCAGCGCGCCGCCAATCTGCCGGAAAGCCTGCATCGCACCCTGCCGATATTCAGTCTGGATGCCGGCATGACCTTTGAGCGCGAAACCCGTCTTCTCGGTAACCGCTGGACGCAAACCCTGGAGCCTCGACTCTATTATCTGGATATTCCCCACGAGGATCAGAGCCGCTATCCGCTGTTTGATTCCAGCCTGGCGGATTTCAATTTTGCCCAGATTTTCAGCGAAAACCGTTTTTCCGGTTATGACCGCATCAACAACGCCAAACAATTGACGGCGGCGCTGACCACCCGCCTGATCGATCCGGAAAGCGGCGGCGAGCGGTTGCGGGCGATGATCGGGCAGCGTTATTACTTTGAGCCGCTCAAGGTCGGACTGCCGAACGAGACCCTGTATCACGACAAATACTCCGATTTCCTCGCCGCCCTTTCCGGTCAGGTCGCGCCCAAAACCTACGCCGATGTCGCGCTGGAATACAACATCAAGCACAGCACCACCGAACGCGCCACTTTCTCCGCGCGGTATCAGCCGGAATACGGCAAGGTCATTTCCGTTGCCTATCGCTATAACCGGGGCATCAACTGGAGCACACGGCAACAGAATGTCAAAAGTATGGAGCAGATCGACATTGCCGGACAATGGCGGCTTTCCAGCCGCTGGTACGCCGTAGGCCGCTACAATTACGCCTTTGACGCCTCACGGCTGGTCGAAGGCATTGCCGGCGTGGAATACAATGCCGGGTGCTGGGTGGCCCGCCTGGTCGCCCAGCGGTTGGAGACCACCGCCGGATCGCCCAACACCAGTCTGTTCTTCCAGCTTGAACTGAACGATTTTGGCCGGATTGGCGCCAATCCGGTACAAATGTTGCGCCGCAGTGTGCCGGGGTATGCCACCATCAACGAATTGCCGGAACTTTCTTCCGGCGAACTTCTTTCCGACGAGTAACGCCCATGTCCAGACTTTTCCCTGCTTTTTTTGCCGTCTTTCTTGCCCTGAGCGCTGCGCCCGCCTGCGCGCGACCACAGGTGGTCGAAGCCGACCGCATCGTCGCCATTGTCGGCAGTGAGGCCATTACCCTGTCCGAACTCAAGGCGCAGTTGCAACTGGTCACGGGTCGCCTGCAACGCCAGGGTACGCCCCTGCCGCCGCAGGAGGTGCTGGAACGACAGATGCTCGAACGCATGATCATGGAGCGCGCTCAGATTCAGGCCGCCCACGAACAGGGCTTGCGCGTAAGCGACGCGCAGCTTGAACAGACCATCGCCCGCATCGCCGCCAATAATAAAATGAGCCGCGAACAATTCCTTGCGGCGCTGCAAAAGGATGGCGTTACCTACGCTCAGTTTCAGGAAGAAATCCGCAATGAGCTAACCATCACCCGTCTGCGCGAGCGGGAAGTCGACAGTCGTCTGGTCATCTCGGACGCCGAAATCGACAACTTTTTGACGCAGACCGACGGCAAGCGCGAAGAACTGCATCTCGCCCACATCCTGCTGCGCGCGCCGGAAGCCGCCAATCCCGAACAACTGCAACAACTGAAGGCCAAAGCGGAAGACGTGGTCAAACGCGCCCAACGCGGAGAAAACTTCGCGGAACTCGCCGCCGCCTATTCCGACACGCCGGACGCCCTGCAAGGCGGCGATCTCGGCTGGCGTCCTGAAGACGCCCTGCCCACCCTTTACGCCGAAGCCGCCAAAACGCTGCAAGTCAACGGCGCCACCCTGTTGCAATCTTCAAACGGTTTTCACATCATCAAACTCATTGCCCGACGCGGCGACGAGACGGACGATGGC
Source organism: Zoogloeaceae bacterium (assembly GCA_031267345.1). Lineage (GTDB taxonomy): Bacteria > Pseudomonadota > Gammaproteobacteria > Burkholderiales > Rhodocyclaceae > Azovibrio. Next base: position 16,618 of record JAIRZG010000255.1, on the reverse strand, counting down.
GGCGTACGCCAGACGCACGCCCGTCACATCCTGATTCGCGTCGATGAACTCATTTCCGAATCCGAAGCTCGCCGTCGTCTGGAAGACCTGCGCGAACGTCTGCAACACGGCGAAAGCTTCGCGGAACTGGCGCGCCTGTATTCGCAGGATGGTTCCGCCGCGAACGGCGGCGACCTGGGCTGGATCAACCCCGGCGATACCGTGCCGGAATTCGAGCGGGCAATGGACGCGCTTGACAATGGCGAAGTCAGCGCCGTGATTCAGTCTCCCTTCGGCTTTCACATCATCAAGGTGGAGGAACGCCGCATACAGGACATGAGCCAGGAAAAACAACGCTTCGCCGCCCGTCAGTCGCTGCGCGAACGCAAAATGGACGAAGCCTATCAGGACTGGCTGCGGCAATTGCGCGACCGCACCTATGTGGAATATCGTCTGGAAGAGGAATGAAGCGCCCGCGCATCGCCGTTACTTCCGGCGAACCCGCCGGCATCGGCCCGGAGCTTTGCCTGCGACTGGCGAATTTTGATTGCGGCGTGCGCCTGGTCATTCTCGCCGACCGCGATTTACTCGCCGAACGCGCGCGTTTGCTGAATCTCCCCGTCGTCCTGCGCGATTATTCGCCAGATGCGCCGTGGCGAACGGGGGTGCTGGAAGTGCTGCATCATCCCCTCTCCGCGCCCAGCCGAACGGGAAAACCCGATCCGGCGAACAGCGCCTATGTCATCGACCTACTGGACACCGCCATTGACGGCTGCATTTATGGCGAATTCGCGGCGATGGTCACCGCGCCGATCCACAAGGGCGTGATCGACGCAACCGGGATGTTCGGCGGCAAAGTCTTTAGCGGACATACCGAATATCTGGCCGAACGCGCCCATGCGCGCAAGGTGGTGATGATGCTGATCGGCGAGACGCCCAACGCCCACGCGGATGGTCAGTTGCGCGTGGCGCTGGCGACGACGCACCTGCCTTTGCGCGATGTCGCCGCCGCCATTACGCCGGAGAATCTCGCGCTGACCCTTGGCGTCCTGCACGGCGAGTTGCGTCAGAAATACGGTATCGAAAACCCGCGCATTCTGGTGGCGGGGCTGAATCCACACGCGGGCGAAGGCGGTCACATGGGACGTGAGGAAATCGACCTCATCATCCCGACGCTGGAAAAACTGCGCCAGCAGGCGGGCATGACGCTGATTGGCCCCCGGCCCGCCGACACCCTGTTTACCCCGCCCATTCTCGCCCAAGGTGACGCCGTATTCGCCATGTACCACGATCAGGGACTTGCTCCCCTGAAATACGCCACCTTCGGCAAAGGCGTCAATGTCACCCTGGGACTGCCCTTCATCCGCACTTCGGTCGACCACGGCGTCGCCCTCGACCTTGCCGGAACCGGCAAAGCCCACCCCGGCAGCCTCTTCGCAGCCGTGCGCGAAGCGGTGCGGATGTCAGAGGTCAGGAATCAGGTATCCGATGAAGTTACCGGCGCATCCGCGCCGCAAGGTGAATAAAAAACCCGCCATGTCCAAACAAACGCCCGCTCTTTTTCCTGTCCTCCATCGTTCAGCGAATGGTAGGGGCGACCTGTGCTCGCCCGCAGCGGGTGAACGCAGGTCGCCCCTACATCTGACCTCTGATCCCTGAAATGCCGACCATTTTCACGCATCCCGCGCCCATGCTGGCCTTGAGTCTGGCCTGTGGGACGCGCGTGATTCCGCCGCGCCTTGTGGTCGCGCTGTTGCTGTTTGCGATGCTCCCGGATCTGGATGGCATCGGCTTTTATCGGGGCGTTCCCTATGGCAGTTGGCTTGGACATAGAGGCTTTTCCCACTCCTTGCTGTTTGCCTTGACCTGCGGGCTATCAGGGTTTGGCGTCGCGCCCTGGCTCAAGGCTTCCCGCCGCCTGACGGGCGGCCTGATTTTTCTGGCGGCGCTCAGCCACATCGCGCTGGACGCGCTCACCAATGGCGGCCTGGGCGTAGCGTTGTTATGGCCTTTTACGGATACCCGTTACTTTTTCCCCTGGCGACCCATACAGGTGTCGCCGATGAGCCTCGCCCGCCTGTTTTCCGAACGCGGTCTCGCCGTGCTGTATTCCGAATTGTCCTGGATCTGGCTGCCCGCCTTCGCCACCGCTTTGTTCGTTCGCCATTTACGCCGCAGACGCGAACAAATCAAAGGAAACGCCTGATGCCCAAAATCGCTGCGGCGCTGGCCTTCCCGCTCATTTTTTTCGCCGCCCTGCTTTTGCTGCCGCAGATGTATTGGACGCGCTGCATGGCGGTGTTGTTGACGGTTGCCGCATGGGAATGGGCATATCTCACAGGCATAAAATCGTCGGGACGCCTTGTTTTTGCCGCGCTGTTTTTGGCGCTCTGTGTGGGCGCGCTGTTTTTTCTGCCCGCAGAGGTTTTGCGTTTGCCGGAAACGCAGGACGACCATCTGGGTATGGTGTTTATCTTTTCTGAATCCCAATATCTGGCGGATTGGGTATATGCGTTGGTTGCCGTGTTCTGGTGTCTGATTGCGCCGCTCTGGGCGTGGCATGGCGGACGGCTGACGCAAACGGCGTGGGGCAAAGGGTTTCAGCTTGTGCTTGGCGCCGGTTTGTTGCTGGCGGTTTGGCCGGCGAGCGTACAGTTGCGTGACGAGGGTTACGGCGTCCTGCTGCTTGTGTACCTGCTCTGCTTTGTCCGCGTGATTGAGGTTTTCGCGCTTTTTTGCGGTCAGCGTTTTGCGGGCCGGGCGCGAAAATGCTGGCGATGTTGCGCCATTGCCGGGGGCGCGGTGATCGGCTGCATCCTGTTCAGCCTGATCCTGTCGGGTATGCTCATGGTGATTTTTTACGCGCGGGGTTTCCCTCCTTCTGCCCGCGAAGTGATGATTATCGGGTCGGCCTTGTTGTCCTTGAGTCAGCTCCCGTTTATTGCCCTCAGCATTGGCGGCGGACATTGGCTGGTGATGCTCCGGCAACAGGCAGGCGTGGAAACGCATTCCTTGCCGATCCGCGTTCTCGAATACCTGCACGGCCTGATGGCGGTCTTGCCGACGTTCGCGCTGGCGTTGCTGTGGCTGATGCGTTCGGACGCGCCATGACCTTCAACGCCCGTTCTTCCTTTGTTGCCGCCGTCACGTGGTTCATCATACCGCCCGTCGTTCTTTTCGCCGCCCTGTTTTTCCTGCCGCAGCTCTATTGGGGCATATTTATCGCACTGCTCCTGACTCTCGCCGCGTGGGAATGGGCAGAATTGACGGGCGCGAAATTTGCGGCGGCGCTGGTATTCAGCCTCCTGTTTTTCGGTTTTTGTCTGGGAGATCTGTTGACCACGCTGTTCTGGGTAGTGATTGCGCCCATCTGGCTGGCGGGGATGCGCAAAATGGCAGGGCAGCCGACGAATTGGGGAAACGGTATTTTGCGGATGCTGGGGGTTTTTCTGCTGTTCGTCCTCTGGCTGGCTTTCGTCCGGGTGCGCGCATATGATCACGACATCATGGGTGTTGTTGTGGGCATTGCCTGGTGGTCAGGGTTTATCGCCCGGAAATTCGGCAAAATCTCGGTCTTGCTGCTTGTTTTTATCTGTACTGTGACGTGGTTTTCCCTGCAAGATAGTGGTCATATGTCCATGATTGTCGTCGTCGCGTTACTGGTCACATTTGTTTGGTTTTTTCCTTTTGCCGTGTTGGGTATGGTGGGCAATGCGCTGATTGTCTGGCTCAAACGGCGGGCGTGTGTTGCCAACAGTGGCGCGCTGCTGCCGTATGGCGTGCTTGATGTCCTGGGCAGCCTCCTGTCCTTGCTGCCCGGCCTTACCCTGTTCTTCTCTGCTCCCGCCATGCGGAATTGACGCGCCCATGATTGCTCACAAACCCCGCGCTACCCCTACCGGTCACATCCCGCGCAGGCGTTTCGGGCAGAATTTTCTGGTCGATTCCCGTGTCGTACACAACATTGTCGCCGCCATCGATCCACAGCCGGACGATACGCTGGTGGAAATCGGCCCCGGACTGGGAGCGCTTACCGAGCCGCTGATGGCGCGAGTCAATCATTTACATGTCGTGGAAATCGACCGCGACCTGATTGTCCGTCTGCGGCGACAGTACGCGCCCGAAAAACTCACCCTCCACGCGGGCGACGCGCTGACCTTTGATTTTGGCGCGTTGGGCGGCGCTTCAGACCGTGGAGACAAGCGTCTGCGTATTGTCGGCAATCTGCCTTACAACATTTCCACACCGCTGCTTTTTCATCTTGCAGGCTGCGCCGACCATCTCCACGATATGCACTTCATGCTGCAAAAAGAGGTGGTCGAGCGCATGGTGGCGAAACCCGGCGAGGCCGCCTATGGTCGCCTTTCCGTCATGTTGGGCTACCGGTTCTATCTGGACTGGCTGTTTGACGCGCCGCCGGAAAGTTTCAATCCGTCGCCCAAGGTGCAATCGGCAGTCGTGCGCCTGACGCCCAAATCCGCCGCCGAACGCGCGCTGTGCGACATCGCCACGCTGGAAAAAATCGTCGCCGCCGCCTTCTCCCAACGACGCAAAATGCTGCGTAACACCTTGAAACCTCTGTTCGCCACAGATGAACTCACCGCCCTGAACATCGCCCCGACCCAACGCGCGGAAGACATTCCGCTCGCCGGATTCATCGCGCTCGCCAATCAGTTTTCCACCCGTTCATGACGCAATTTCGCAAAGGTGGGTTGAACCCTGCTCCCACGATCGGATTCCTGGCATTCGTTCCCCGATACCTGTTAACATCGCGCCTTTTTCCCTTCCGGAGTTATAGCAAATGAATATTGAGGCGCTGTCGATTGGCGAGGACATCCCCAATGCCTTCAATGTGATCATTGAAATCCCCGCGCATACGCCGGGCATCAAGTATGAGCTGGACAAGGCTTCCGGCTGTGTGCTGGTGGATCGGTTCATGGCCACGCCCATGCATTATCCGTGCGACTATGGTTTTATCCCGCATACCCTTGCGGACGATGGCGATCCGGTGGACGCGCTGGTGGTCGCACCCTGTCCTTTGCAACCAGGCGTGGTGGTGACGTGCCGTCCGTTGGGGATGCTGGCAATGGAAGACGAAGCCGGCGTGGACGCCAAGCTGGTCGCTGTGCCCGCCTCCCGACTCACGCCGCTCTACGATCAGGTGCGCGACATTGACGATTTGCAACCTTTGCTGCTGCAACAGATCGCGCATTTTTTCGCGCACTACAAGGATCTGGAAAACGGGAAATGGGTCAAGGTGCAGGGCTGGCAAGGGGTTGCGGCGGCGAAGGCGGAAATTCTCGCGGGCGTTGATCGCTTTGAGCACAGCAAGAAAAAACCCAATTTCTGAGCTTTTTGCTAAAGTCCATCCTGAACACAACCCAAGGAACGCATATGAAAAAAATCGAAGCCATCATTAAGCCGTTCAAACTTGACGAGGTGCGGGAAGCCCTCTCCGACATCGGCGTAACCGGTCTGACGGTCAGTGAAGTCAAGGGCTTTGGTCGCCAGAAGGGACACACCGAACTCTACCGGGGCGCGGAATATGTGGTGGATTTCCTGCCCAAGCTGAAAATCGAAATCGTCATTGCCGACGAACTGCTGGAAACCGCCCTCGACGCCATCATCAAGGCCGCCCGCACCAACAAGATCGGCGATGGCAAGATTTTTGTCCTGCCCGTCGAACAGGTGGTGCGTATCCGCACCGGAGAAATCGGCGAATCGGCGGTGTAGTTTCTATCGTTGTTCGTTTTCTGCGGGCTCCGCATAGGCGTCCCTGAGCGCTACGGGGCGTGGCGCGTTTTTACGCATCCGAATGTTGAGCATTTCCACCAGCACGGAAAACGCCATTGCGGAATAGATGTAGCCTTTGGGGATATGGTGGCCAAAACCATCGGCCACCAGCGCCACGCCAACCACCATCAGGAAGGAAAGCGCCAGCATCCTGACCGTGGGATGTCCGGTCACGAAGCGGGCAATGGGGCCGGAGGCGACCATCATCAGGGCGACCGAAGCCACCACGGCGGCGACCATGACCGATAGCTGGCTGACCATGCCGATGGCGGTAATGATGGAATCCAGCGAGAACACCAGATCAATGACGATAATCTGCGTGATGATGGCGACAAAAGAAGTTTTTAACGCGGAAGACGCTTCGCCCGCTTCGCCCTCCAGCAATTGATGGATTTCCCCGGTGCTTTTCCAGACCAGAAAAAGACCACCCGCCATCAGTATCAAGTCGCGCCAGGAAAAACCATGCCCGAACAGGGTCAGTAGCGGCTCGGTCAATCCGGCCATCCAGGCGAGCAGGGTGAGCAGGACGATGCGGACAAACATGGCGAGAAACAAGCCCAGCCGCCGCGCAAAATCCCGTCGATCCGGCGGCAGCCGGTTCACCAGAATGGCGATAAAAATGATGTTGTCAATGCCTAGCACCAGTTCCAGCGCCGTCAGGGTCAAAAAGGCGAACAGGGCCTCCGGCGTCAAAAGAATGTCCACGATATCCTCCTTCCAAACAAGGCGCGCACTCTACCAGATCAGGAAACGGCAACCAGCGTCAAAATGTCTTTGCCATAGCGTTCCCGTTTGGCCTCGCCAACCCCCGGGAGGGCGAGCAGTTCATCCAGGGTTTGCGGGCGACGGGCGGCGATGGCTTTCAGGGTTTTGTTGTCAAAAATGATGTAGGCGGGAACGCTCTGTTCTTTCGCGGCTTCCAGCCGCCACTGGCGCAGACGCCAGAACAGGGCTTCTCCCGCCGGGTCGAGGTCGGCGATGAAATCGGCACGATGGGGTTTTTCTCTGGCGCTGGCGATTCTGCCTGCCTTGATGACGGCGGCGGGGCGGCGGCGCAGTTCTACTTGCTGTTCGCCTCTCAATACCGGACGCGCGGCGGCGGTGAGCTTCAACGCGCCGTAGGCGCTCATATCCACCTGCAAAAACCCTGCCGCCACCAGCTGCCGGAAAATACTGCGCCAATCGCTGGCGGCGATGTCCACGCCGATACCCCAGGTGGACAGGCGTTGATGATCGTAATCGCGTGTTTTGGCGCTCTCTTTGCCCGTCAGGACATCGATCAGATGGTGGACGCCGAAACGTTGACCGGTGCGAAAGACGACAGACAGCGCCTTTTGCGCAGCGACCGTGCCATCCCAGCTTCGCGGCGGGTTGAGGCAGGCGTCGCAATTCATGCAGGGCTGGCTTGCCTCGCCAAAGTAATTGAGCAGCGCCACGCGCCGACAACGGGCGGATTCCGCGTAGCCGAGCAGGGCGGAAAGTTTCTGGTTTTCCAGGCGCTTTTGTTCCTCGCTGGCGGTCGATTCCTCGATGCGCGTGCGTTGCAGGGCGACATCTTGAAGACCGTAGGTCATCCAGGCTTCGGCGGGTTCGCCATCGCGTCCGGCGCGTCCGGTTTCCTGATAATAGGCTTCCAGGCTTTTGGGCAAATCCAGATGCGCGACAAAGCGCACGTCGGGCTTGTCGATGCCCATGCCGAAGGCGATGGTGGCGACCATGATCAGACCATCCTCGCGCAAAAAGCGACGCTGGTGCGCGCTGCGCGTCGGCGTCTCCAGCCCCGCGTGATAGGGCAGCGCCGGGTAGCCCTGCGCGTTCAGCCATCGGGCGGTTTCATCCACCTTCTTGCGCGACAGGCAATAGACAATGCCGCTTTCGCCCTGATGCGGCGCGAGAAAATTCAGCAGTTGCCGTCGGGGTTGTTCCTTTTCCACGACGGTGTAGCGGATATTGGGACGGTCAAAGCTGGAAATGAAGATGCGCGCGCCGGAAAGCCCGAGACGCTCAATCATTTCCTTTTGCGTGGCGGCGTCGGCGGTGGCGGTGAGCGCGATGCGCGGCACGTTCGGGTGACGCTGGTGAATGGCGGAAAGTTGCAGGTATTCGGGGCGAAAGTCGTGTCCCCACTGCGAGACGCAATGCGCTTCGTCAATGGCGAACAACGCCAGTCGCCCGCCTTCCGCCAGACCGTCGAGCAGGGCCAGAAAACGATCCGTCATCAGTCGCTCCGGCGCGACATAGAGCAGGTCGAGTTCGTCGGCAAAGAGTCGCTGTTCGGTCACGCGCACCGCGTCCCGGGCGACGGTGGAATTCAGGAGCGCGGCGCGTATGCCCAACTGGGTAAGCGCGTCCACCTGATTCTGCATCAAGGCGATCAGCGGCGAGACCACGATGGCGACGCCTTTACGCAGAATCGCCGGAATCTGGAAACACAGGGATTTGCCGCCGCCGGTCGGCATCAACACCAGCGCGTCGCCGCCATTGGCGACCTGCTCGATGATTTCCGCCTGCCGCCCGCGAAAGGCGGGGTAGCCGAAGGTATGCTGAAGAATGTCGTGCGCGGTGGGACGTTGGGACATGTGTTCAGGCGGGAATGACCCACAGGTTTTCCAGATCCTGAAAATTCCAGTTTTCCGGTTCTTCACGCGCCACGATTTTTTCCGGGCAACCGGAGCGGGCAAGGTCGACGATTTCCGGAGGGATGCGACTATTGCCGCGCGCCGAGAAAAAGACCCTGATTCTGGGCGTCAGCAGGGATTTGGGACTTTGCTCGATGACCACGCCAATCCGTCCGGAATTCAGGCGCACCAGCGAGCCGACCGGATAAATGCCCAAACCTTTGACAAAGGCGCGGAACAGATACATGTCGAGATGCCCGCGCCATTCCGACATCTTGTGCAGGGATTCGGCGGGATCCCAGCCGCTTTTGTACGGGCGCTGTGAAGTAATGGCGTCATAGACATCGCAAATGGCGCCCATGCGGGCAAAGAGGCTGATCTGGTCGCCCTTCAACTTGCGCGGATAGCCGCTGCCATCGAGTTTTTCATGGTGCGACAGACAAACATCCATGACTTCCGGCGAAACCGTCTGGTTGCGTTTCAGGATTTCATAGCCTTCGCGGGGATGGGTTTTCATCAGATCGAATTCGGCGTCCGTCAGTTTGCCGTTTTTGTTCAGCACTTCCGGCGGAATCCGCATTTTGCCCAGATCGTGAATGAGGCCGGCCAGACCGGCGTTGCGCACCTGTTCCTCGTCAAACTGCAATTGGCGGGCAAGCGCGATCATCAAAGCGCAGACCGCCACCGAATGCATGTAGGTATAGTTGTCAGCGGTTTTCAGACGCGCCAGACTGACCAGCGCGCCCGCGTTACGCATCACGGAATCGGAGATTTCATCCACCAGGCTGACGGCCTGCTCGATTTCAACCGTCCGCCCCATGCGGGCTTCCTGAAACATCGAAGTGATGGATTCCCGCGAACGGGCGCAGATTTTCGCCGCGCGATCGACCTCCGCGCGCATACTGACCGGTCGGGTTTCCGGCCTCAATACGGGCGGCGGCGGCAGCTCAATACGCGTGGCTTCTTCCCGCGACGCCCCGTCGCTGACATCCAGTCCACGCTCGGTATCAATCCAGACTTCGCGCAAGGCGCTTTCCCGGATGCGCCGCAAATCCTCCGGGTCGGAAAGCAAAAATTGCGAGCGCCAGAAAGGATGCTCGAGCCAGGAACCACAGAATTCCTGAATGTACATCCCGGTTTTCAGGTGAGAGGCTTCGATTCGTTTCAGCATGAAAGTTTGTTGCCGTGTCGGGGAAAAAACGGAGCGGGACGCAATCGAAAACGATACGCCAAAATCCGCATAAACAGGCACTTTGAGAGTTTCGATTTTCAATATACCGCCAAAAAGCGCTTGCCGCCTTTTTTCGACCCGCGCGCGGCATTGTAGAATCAATGCCGACGTACTGTACGGCGCGGCAAGACAAGTTGCAGTCAGTGAGCTTCGCCTCTTCACCGTAACTACGGGAATTCTACATCATCAGGATATGCGCGCGGGTCGGAACTGTCGTCCGCTTCATAAGCGGAGCATAAAAATCCGTTAACGAGGAACGCAGTTCGATGTTCTGGCCCCTGCGGTTCATCCCGCTTCTGCACTTTACGGCGCATTCGGGTTAATATGCGTGGTCAGGGCGGTGTCGGGCGGCACGTCTGGGCGATGGGAAAAACCCTCGCCAGCGGCTTCCGGCGGATTGCCCCTGATCTTTCTTTCTCACCTGGAGTTCGTTATGCAAAATGACACTACCCCCCTAGCAGACAAAAAAGAACGCCTGCAACGTCTGATCCGCCGCACCAGGGATATTCCGCCGATTCCCGTCGCCGTGGCCTATCCCTGCGACAAGGAATCCCTGCGCGGCCCGCTGATGGCGGCGGAAGCCGACATCATCCATCCCATTCTCGTCGGCCCGGAAGCGAAAATTCGCGCGGTAGCGGAAGAATTCAGCCTCGACCTCAAGAGCTTTCGCATCGTCAATACCAGGGACAGCATCGACGCCGCCAATACCGCCGTGGCGCTGACGCGCGACGGCGAAAGCGGCGCGTTGATGAAAGGCAGTCTGCACACCGACGAACTGATGGGCGCCGTCGTCACCCGCGCCAACAATTTTCGCACCAACCGCCGCATCAGTCATGTATTTATCATGGACGTGCCGACCTATCCCCGTCTCATGCTGATTACCGACGCCGCCGTCAATATCGCGCCCTCGCTGGAAGAAAAGGCGGACATCATCCAGAACGCCATCGATCTGGGCAAGGTGCTTGGCATCAGCACGCCCAAGGTCGCCATTCTCGCCGCCGTGGAAACCGTCAATCCCAAAATGCCCGCCACCCTTGATGCCGCCGCGCTGTGCAAAATGGCGGATCGCGGACAGATCAAGGGCGGTCTGCTCGATGGCCCGCTGGCTTTCGACAACGCCGTATCGCCGGAAGCCGCCGCCATCAAGGGCATCGTCTCGTCCGTCGCAGGTCAGGCCGATATTTTCATGGTGCCCAATCTGGAAGTCGGCAATGTGCTGTTCAAGCAGCTTGAATACCTGGCCAACGCCCTGACGGCGGGTGTCGTGCTCGGCGCGAAAGCGCCGGTCATCCTCACGTCCCGCGCTGACAGCGCCGAAACGCGCACGGCGTCCTGCGTCATCGCGGCCCTGATTGCCCATGCCAACCGCCAGAAAAACGGGAGCTAAATCATCATGAGCCAAGCCATTCTCACCATCAACGCCGGTTCTTCCTCCATCAAGTTCGCCCTTTTTCCCCTTGCGAAAAAAACGTTGGGCGACGCGGCGGTCATTTCCGGACAAATCGACGGCATCGGCACACCCGTCGCCAAACTGGTCGCCAAGAACGAAGCGGGCGAAAAAATCGCCAACAACGACTTGCCCGTCGCCAATCCCGACCACCAGAAAGCCTTTGATTACCTGCTTTCCTGGTTCACCGGCGAAGCCGCCGACTGGAAAATCATCGCCGTCGGCCATCGCGTCGTGCACGGCGGGCAACTTTTTTCCAAGCCTGTGCGTCTGGAAGGGCGCACCCTCGAAGAACTCACGGACTTCATTCCGCTGGCGCCCCTGCATCAGCCGCACAACCTGGCGGGTATTTACGCCATTCGGTCGCTCATGCCCGCAGTGCCGCAAGTGGGCTGTTTTGATACCGCCTTTCACCGCACCCAGCCTGACGAAGCGCAGATTTTCGGCCTGCCGCGCAGCTTCACCGAAGAAGGTGTGCGTCGCTACGGTTTCCACGGCCTTTCTTACGAATACATCGCGCGCGTTCTGCCGGAACATTCGCCGCGCGCCGAAGGCCGCGTCGTCATCGCCCACCTCGGCAATGGCGCGAGCATGGCGGCGATGGTGGGACGCAAGGGTGTGGCGACCACCATGGGCTTTACGGCGGTCGATGGTCTCGTCATGGGAACGCGCGTCGGCGCCATCGACCCCGGCGTGTTGCTCTACCTGATGGAAAACAAGGGCATGAACGCCAGGGAAATCACCAACCTGCTGTATAAGGAATCCGGCCTGCTCGGCGTTTCCGGCATCAGTCAGGACATGCGCACCCTGCTCGCCAGCGACAAGCCGGAAGCGCAGGAAGCGGTCAATCTGTTCTGCTACCGCATCGCCCGCGAAATCGGCTCCATGTCCGCCGCCGCCGGGGGGCTGGACGCGCTGGTCTTCACGGGCGGCATCGGCGAAAACGCCGCCGAAATCCGTCGTCGCGTCACCCTGCTGTCCGCTTGGCTGGGCATCAAGCTTGATGCCGAAGCTAACGAGCGCCACCATATCCGCATCAGCGCTCCGGACAGCGCCGTCGATGTGCTGGTCATCCCCACCAACGAGGAATGGATGATCGCCCACCATACGCAAACGCTGTTGAACCTGTAAGCCAGGCTTCGCCGCCAACCCCATGCGACATTACGCACTGCCGCACGGGGTTTTCTGATCCCTGACCTTCGATCCCTGACATGCGTATCCTCGGCATTGATCCCGGCCTGCGCGTGACCGGCTTTGGCGTTATCGACAAGGAAGGCGCGGCTTTGCGTTATGTCGCCAGCGGCTGCGTCAAATCCGACGCGAAAAAAAATCTGCCGGAACGCATTGCCGCCCTGTTTGTCGGCGTGGGCGAAGTCATGGCGCGTTACGCGCCGGATGAGGCCGCAGTGGAAAAGGTATTCGTCAATGTGAATCCGCACTCCACCCTGTTGCTGGGACAGGCGCGCGGCGCGGTCATTGCCGCGCTGGTCGCCGGAAAACTGCCGGTAGCGGAATACACGGCGTTGCAAATCAAGCAGGCGGTGGTCGGACAGGGCAAGGCGGCGAAAAAACAGGTGGAGCACATGGTCATGCGTCTGCTGAATCTTTCCGGCGCGCCGCAGGCGGACGCGTCGGACGCGCTGGCTGCCGCCATCTGCCACGCGCATACCGCTCTGGGACGCATGGCGGAACGCATCAAAACACTGGAAAAATCATGATTGGACGACTCTCCGGCCTGCTGGTCGAAAAAAATCCGCCACAAATCCTGCTTGATGTGGGCGGCGTCGGTTACGAAGTCGATGTGCCGATGAGCACGTTTTATAACCTGCCCGCGCTGGGCGAGCCGATCACGTTGCTGATTCATCATGCCGCGCGCGAGGACGGGCAGTTTCTCTACGGTTTTGGCGCGACGAACGAACGCGCCGCTTTTCGCCAATTGCTGAAAATTTCCGGCGTCGGCGCGCGCACGGCGTTGGCGGTGCTTTCCGGCCTGTCGGTCGCCGATCTCGCCGACGCCGTGGCGCGACAGGAAAGCGGGCGACTGACCCGCGTCCCCGGCATCGGCAAAAAAACCGCCGAACGTCTGCTCCTGGAACTCAAAGGCAAACTCCCCTCCGCCTTCGACGGCGGCAACGCCGATCATGCCGCGCAAGCAAACGCCGCTGTGGGTGACGTGCTGAACGCCTTGCTGGCGTTAGGTTATTCCGAAAAGGAAGCCCTTGCCGCAACCCGCCTCCTGCCCCCCGGCCTTTCCACCGCCGAAGGCATCCGCCAAACCCTCAAAACCCTGGCGCGAATTTGATTTACGGTGAATGCGCGCCGGGAATGCGATAGACATACAGCGTCAGGCCGCTTTCCGATTCAAGCAACGTTTCGGTCCCGACATCGGGAACGGGAAAGGCGTTGCTGATGAACAGGCTTCCCGAGCGCATTTCCCTACAGGCTTTCAACCAGAGTTCCGGCATAGGCGCGGGCGAGAGAAAGCAATACACGGACTCGTAGGGCGCGAAGGAATGCCGCCAGAAATCGCCCCAACGCCAGTCTATCGGCGTGTTGCGGGTGCGCAGCCAGCCGATGAGCCAGGGCAGCGGCGCGTTTTCGACGCCTGCCAGACGTAAATCGGGACGCAGGCGGGAGAGCGGCAAGAGCAGACTGGCAAGCCCCGCGCCGACATCCAGCAAGGCACTGCGCTCCGCCAGCAAGGGACGCAGACGCCCGGCTACGTTTTTCCCGCTCAGATACAACGGAATTTGCCCTGTCACGGCGCACCGAAAAACCAGCAGCAGGAGCATGAACGCGCCCAGGTACCAAAGCGGCGAGATGTCGAATTGCATTCCGAGCCAGAGCAGGGGGACGAACAGCAGATGGATGATCTGCCACCACCAGGGCTGGCGCGCCAGGCGGGCGGCGAGAAAGGCGACCGCGCCCGTCACGGCGCAGATCGCCGCCCAGTTCCACGCGCTGGCGCGTAAAAAATAAACCGGCCACGCCAGGCTGAAGACGAGAAAAACGGCGGCGGCTTGCAGGGCAAGCTGGTGAACGAGCGAGCGCCGGGGCTGATCAGATATAGGCGCGGTCTCGCTCATTGTCCGGCAGTCAGGCTCCAGTTACGACAATAACCCTTGTCATTGCTGCACATATCGTAAATGGCAATCGAACCCAACCCTATCAAAACCAGAGTAAACCCGCAGATTGCAAATCCATGCAGACAGAATTCAAGTCTGCTTGTAGGCGCGACTTTCTGGAAAAAAGAGAGGAAGCCCACCCCCACAAACATCAGGAGCGCGATCCCGGATAGGAAGTGCATGGCGATCATTTCCCCAAAGCCGGAAGGACCGTCTGAATAGATGGAAGAAGCCCGAAAAAAAAGGCACACCAAAAAAACAGATTGACGAGGTTTGTGATGAACAGAACGAAGCGCATTTTTACTTTTTCAGCCACTCCGCCGCATCCAGCGCAAAATAGGTCAAGATGCCGTCTGCTCCGGCGCGTTTAAAGCCCAACAGGCTTTCCAGCACTACGGCGCGTTCATCCAGCCAGCCGTTTTGCGCGGCGGCTTTCAGCATCGCGTATTCGCCGCTCACCTGATAGGCATAGGTGGGAACCTTGAACGTATCTTTCACCCGCCGCACGATGTCGAGGTAAGGCATACCGGGTTTGACCATCACCATGTCCGCGCCTTCTTCGAGATCAAGCGCCACTTCGTGCAGGGCTTCGTCACCGTTGCCGGGATCCATCTGGTAGGTGGATTTGTCGCCCTTGCCCAGATTGCCCGCCGAACCGACGGCATCGCGGAACGGGCCGTAGAAGGCGGAAGCATACTTGGCGGAATAGGCGAGGATGCGGGTATGAATCCGCCCCGCGCCATCCAGTTCGGCGCGAATACGCGCGACGCGACCATCCATCATGTCGGAGGGCGCGACCACATCCGCGCCGGCTTCCGCATGGCAACGCGCCTGCCGCGCCAGTACTTCCAGCGTCTCGTCATTTTGCACGTAGCCGCGCGGGTCGTCGGGGTCGATCAAGCCATCCTGCCCGTGGCTGGTGTAAGGGTCAAGCGCCACATCGGTGATGACGCCCAGTTCAGGCCAGTGTTTTTTCAGGGCGCGCGCCGCACGCGGCACAAGACCGTCAGGGTTGTAGGCTTCTTCCGCGCCCGGCGTTTTCAGATGCGCGTCGATTACGGGAAACAGCGCAATGGCGGGAATGCCCAACTGCACGGCTTGTTCCGCCGTTTGCAGCAGCAGGTCGATGCTCTGGCGCGTGACGCCGGGCATGGAAGGCACGGCTTCCTTGCGCTTTTCGCCGTCGAGCACGAAAACAGGGTAAATGAAATCGTCGGGGGCCAGCGTCGATTCGCGCATCAGGCGGCGGGAAAAATCATCACGGCGCATACGGCGCATACGGGTAGCAGGGAAACGGGCGGCAGCGGGCATGGAACGAAACCTCATAAAAAGATCAGGATGCGGCGTCATTTTGGGGGAGGAGCTCCAGCCAATGCGTCAGTACGCTTTCGCATTCGGCGACGCCGGTTTTTTTCAGACTGGAAAACAACTGCGCCGAACATTGCGCGCCCAGCGGTTTCAGGGCGGCGCGCACCTCGGTCAGCGTAGCGTTTTGCGCCTGTCGGGAGAGCTTGTCGGCCTTGGAGAGCAGGACATGCAGCGGGCGTCCGGTGGGCGCAAACCAGTTCAACATGCGGCAATCCAAGTCCGTCATCGGGTGGCGGCAATCCATGATGAGCAACAGTCCCTTCAACGGACTGCGGCCTTCCAGATAGGGCGCGAGCAGCTTTTCCCACTGCCCGCGAATGGCGTCCGGCGCTTTGGCGAAGCCGTACCCCGGCAAGTCCACCAGATACTTGCCGGGAGCGACCATGAAATAATTGAGATGTTGCGTGCGCCCCGGCGTCTTGCTCACAAAGGCCAGCCGGGTGCGTCCGGCCAGGGTGTTGAGGGCGGAAGACTTGCCTGCGTTGGAGCGCCCCGCAAAAGCCACTTCCGCCACCGTGTCCGTGGGCAGATCGCGCAAGTGCGCGACCGTGGTGAGAAAAACGGCATTCTGCAAAAGGGGCATCGCCTGTGACCTGAAACAACGAATTGCTATAGAATAACAGGTTTGTAAATATCAATGACCGGGCGAAGGTCTCATCAGGACTTTTTGCCTTATTTGCACAAAGGAGCCTCCTCATGATGCGTACAATGGCGCTGGCGCTTGTCGTTGCCGGCTTTGGTTTGAATGTCGCGGCGCAGGAAACCACCCCTCCACCCGCCGATCCGAATGAAGTTCCAATGCTTGTTGGAGCCGTTTGCACACAATGTCATGGCGAAAACGGAGTCAGCGCCGATCCGGCCAAATATCCGCATCTGTCTGGTCAGGTTCCCGAGTACATCATCAAACAATTGCGTGAATTCAAGGCGGGCGGGCGCAACGACCCGGAAATGACCGGTATGGCCTACACCATTACCACGGATGAAGACGCGCGCGCCATCGCAAACTGGTATGCCAGACAGCCCGTGACGCCTTCCGCCGCTACGCAGCCCGACCTGA
>JAIRZG010000241.1 GCA_031267345.1 Zoogloeaceae bacterium | reverse complement strand
CAAGGCGTATTGGCGGGAAGCGACTGGCGGCTTATGGATTTGCCGGGTTGCAGCGCGGCAGCGCCCATCCCGCCGCCCGCCCATTTCGCGTCCGCCGTCGAGGCGCTGCTGGCGGCGCTGCCGCCAATCTGCGCCTTGGGCGGCTGGTCGCTGGGCGGCATGTTGGCGTTGGCCGCCGCCCGGAGCGCGCCGGAGCGTTTTCGCCAGCTTTTGCTTGTCGCCACAACGCCCAGTTTCATCCAGCGCGAAGGCTGGACTTTCGGGCGTCCGCCGCTGGAACTCCAGGCTTTTCGGGAAAAAATCCGTCAAGAGGGCGCAGCGCTGTTGCCGCGCTTTGCCGGGAGTTTTTGCCGGGGCGACGCTGCGCCGCAGAGCGCCGAATGGCTCCTGCAAAACGCCAGCCCGATGTCGCAGGCGGCGCTGGACGCGGGGCTTTGCTGGCTGGAAGAAGCCGACTTGCGCGCCGGACTTGCGCGCGTGACCTGTCCCGTCACTCTGGTGCACGGCGAAAACGATCCGCTGATTTCCGCAGAGGCCGCCCGCTGGCTCGCCGGACAACTGCCACAGGCGCGTTTGTCGCTGATTCCGGACAAGGCGCACGCGCCGTTTGCGCCGGACGCCTCCGCAAGCGTTCGATTTCTGCGAGAATTGCCTCGCCCATGAAAACCGTCCGTTTTTCCTCTCCCTTGTCCGCGCGTTCGGGGCTGCCTTCCAAGCGTCTGGTGCGGCAGAATTTTGAACGCGCCGCCAACACTTACGACAGCGCCGCGCGGGTGCAACGCTGGGTTTCCTCCCGTTTGATCGGCTTTTTGCCGCCCACGCTGATCCCCGCCATCATTCTGGACGCCGGTTGCGGCACCGGCTTCAGTCTGGAAATGCTCGCCCTGCGCTTTCCGGCGGCGCGCCGCATCGCGCTGGATTTTTCCCGCGCCATGCTCGCTCACATCCGGCAACTGGAATTCGGCGTTTGCGGCGATGTGGAACACATTCCCCTGCGCGATGAAGTGGCGGGGCTTTACTGGTCGAACCTCACCGCCCAGTGGTGCGATCCGGCGGCCTTGAGCCGCGAAGCCTGGCGGGTGCTGTGGCCCAAGGGGACGCTGGCGCTTTCCAGTCTGGCGCCCGGCACCTTTCACGAACTCGACGAAATTTTCGCCCAGATCGACGCCTATCCGCACACCTTACCCTTTCAGACACCGGAAAACTGGCAGACCGCGCTTGGCGCCGCCGGATTCACCAACATCGAAATTCACACCGAACCCTGCGTCGCCCATTACCGCGATCTACGGAGCCTGATCAAGGCCATCAAGGCCATCGGCGCCAACCAGATTGCGCCTTCCAGCCGCCGCCCCGGCCTGATCGGGCGCAGAACCTGGCAAAAGCTGGAAACCGCCTACGAAGCCCGACGCGGCGCGCGCGGCCTGCCGCTCACCCACCAGGTCATTTTCTGCATCGCCCAAAAATGACGCAAAGCTATTTTGTCGCTGGAACCGACACGGAGATCGGCAAAACTTTCGCCACCTGCGCCCTGCTCATCCGCGCGCGGCGGGAAGGCTTGAAGGCCGTGGCGATCAAACCCGTGGCGACGGGCGTGACGGCGGATGGCGAAAACGGGGATGTCAAGGCGCATCGGGCGGCTTCTTCGCCGGAGGTCGGTTTGCCGTTACGCATCCGCAACCCCTATTGCCTTGCTCCCCCCGTCGCGCCGCATATTGCCGCGCGGCAAGCGGGCGTCGCCATTGAATTCGCGGTCATTCAGGCGGCGCTGAAGGCGGCGGAACAGGCGGCGGATCGGGTGCTGGTCGAAGGCGCGGGCGGTTTTCGCGCGCCGCTGGGCGCGGAAGGCGACAGCGCCGATCTGGTCTGCTTTCTCAAGCTGCCGATCATTCTGGTCGTCGGGATGAAACTGGGCTGCATCAATCACGCGCTGCTGACCGCCGAAGCCATTGCCGCCCGCAAACTTCCCTTCGCCGGATGGATTGCCAACTGCGTCGATCCGGAGATGTCCTGCCTTGAACAAAACCTGGCTACGCTGGAAACCACTCTGCCCGCGCCACTGTTGAGCGTTCTGCCCTACCAGCCGCGTCCCGATCCCGCCCGTGCCGCAGCGCGCTGGCCGCGATGCGCGGGTTGAAGCCGCCATGTCTTCGTCTTTCATCCGCCTCGCGCCGCAAGGTCGGCGGCAGACGCTGGAATATAGTTGGACAGGCGCGCCGGCAACGGATCGACCCACACTCGTTTTTCTGCATGAGGGACTGGGCAGCATCGCCATATGGCGGGATTTTCCGGCGCGTCTGTGCGCGCGACTGGGATGGCGCGGTCTGGCGTATTCGCGCATGGGTTATGGCGCGTCCACGCCGCGACCGCATGACGAACCGCTGCCGCGTCATTATCTGCGCCGCGAAGCCGTCGAAACGCTGCCCGCCTTGCTGACGGCGCTGGATGTCGCGCGGCGGAAACCCTGGTTGATTGGACACAGCGATGGCGGCAGCATCGCCCTGCTGGCGGCCAGCTACAATCCGGCCTCCTATTCCGGCATCATCGTCATCGCGCCGCATTATTTTGTGGAAGACGTTTGCCTCGCAGGCATCCGCCGCGCCCGCGCCGCGTTTGAAACCGGTAACTTGCGCGACCGTCTGGCGCGTTACCATCAGGACGTAGACGGCGCGTTTTACGGCTGGTGCAATATCTGGCTCGACCCTGCCTACCGCGACTGGCGCATCGAGACGGAATTAAAAAACATCGCCTGCCCCGTACTGGCGATTCAGGGTGACGCCGACGAATACGCAACCCTCGAACAGATTGACGGCATCCAGCGACAAGCGCCGCAAACCGAACTGCTCATCCTGCCGCAATGCGGTCACGCGCCCCACCTGCAACACCCGGAAGCCACGCTGGACGCCATAGAAGCCTTTGTCCTTGCACGGAAATGAAAATGCCGCGCGGGTTTATGCGCGGCGGATCCGCGTAGCGCAAGTCGCGGGTTGCGCAGAGGCTTGACAGGGCAATCGCATGAATGCCGCCATCGTACACGCTGACATTTTTTCGTTTACGCACAAAGACTTACACAGGGGGCTGTTCACAGCCTTTTGTTTTATGTAGTTTTCTGTCTTTTTGGG
>JAIRZG010000175.1 GCA_031267345.1 Zoogloeaceae bacterium | reverse complement strand
CTGCAAACGAAACTGGCGGGCGCAAAGGACGATGACGAAAAACGGGCGACGCTGGAAAGCATGGCGGCCATCGCGCAAGGTTCCGGCATCGGTAAAATCATCCAGGATCAGCAGGCGATGATGGCGCTGATCGCCATGTTGAACAATCAGGGCTACATGCAGGATGTACGGCGGCAGGTATTGGAAAATGACGTGGCTTCCGGCGGCGCGGCGGACAGCAATTTTGCGTTGATGCAAGAAACAACCGGATACAAGCTCAGGATGGCGGGCGAAATGAAGGACATGGCGCAGAAATCCAGCCTGGACAGCCTGACGCCGACCATCGGCAAGGCGGCGGAGGCGTTCAGCGAACTGGCTGCAAATCATCAAACGCTGGTAGGCGCGGGGTCTCTGGCCGCCACTTCATTGACCGCGCTGGCGGGCGCGGCAGGTCTGGCGGCGATGGCAATGGGCAGCGGCGCTATCGGCAAAGCGGCAGTCGGTACGGCGGGAAGGGCAGTAGCGGGCGTGGCGGCGTTGGGCGCTCCCGCAGCCGCCGTAGCGGGCGCTGGCGCGGTGGGGTACGGCATCGGAACCTACGTCGTCAATCCGCTGATTGACAAGGGCGTCACCGCCATGACCGGAAAAGAGGCATCCCTCGGCACATGGCTTTCCGATGCCCTCAACAAGGGCAAGGATGATCCGCTGCTGGCTCCGGTAAAACTTCCGCCCAGTCCGGTCGACATTAATGCGGGCATCAAGGTCACGCTCGACAAGGGGCTACTGCTGCAAAGCCAGACTATGCAGGCGTCCGGCGGCACGGTGCGGATGGATACGGGCAACGTGCGGACAGGAGCGCCCTGATGCAATACACCGTCACATTCGACAGCGCCCGACTGCGCCATCTTATGGACGCCTTGCGCCAGGAACTGGAATCGCCTCAGGAAATGCTGGGGAGCTTCGGCGAAACGTTGCTGCGGATCAATCGGGAGCGTCATCGTCAAGGCATAGCGCCGGATGGGACGCCCTGGGCAAAACTCAAACACCCGGAAGGAAAACGCAAGGGCGGCCCGCTCAACCGGTCAGGCCGGATGCTGGCGAATTTCCACTACCAGGTCACGGGTGATACGCTCAGGCTGGGGTTCGACGACGGCGACGGCTATCCGGCAAAGTTCCATCAGGAAGGGTCAATTGCCCATATCATCGCCGCGAAAAACAAAAAGGCGCTCGCCTTCATGGGCATCGTCCGAAAGCGCGTAAAACATCCCGGTCTGCCCGCGCGTCTGCTGGTCGGCTTCCCGACAAGCGATCAGCGGCTGATTGAAGAGGTGGCGCAAGACCACCTCGAAGCCGTTATGAACCGGATTTAAAGCTCGTTTAAATCAGGGGAAATTCCGTGCTTCTGTCGGTATTTTCTCCCGATTTTCTCCTGATAAATCCGCAGAACCCCCCCAAAACCATCCGGAAATCAGATTTTTGTCTCCCGCCCGACTTTCCCGCAACCACGCGCCCTCACGCCCCATTTACCCTCATATCCACCGTCCGGTTTCTACTACCTCCCTACTATTTGACGCCAGAACCCGTAAAGCCCAGCTTACCCGTCTGTTATTGCTGGTTAGCCCGGAAGCAAGCGTAGAGCGGGTTAGCGAAGCGTAACCCGCCGATCCATGACATGACGGACGCCCGGCGGGTTACGCCCTACGGGCTAACCTGCCCTACGATCCCGCGATCCGGGCTGCGATTGCTCGCACAGGGGCGCATGACCAACCGTTGGCGGGCGGCAGGTTGCGCAGATGTTGGGACAGGGGTTTCGGAGGGTTGAGGGAAAACGGCGTGAGGCAAAACCTCGACAAATCCCGTATCCAAGGATACCATGCTGTCCGCGCCCCGCCCTTGGGCGCATTTGCCATATCGTGGAGCATGTGCAAGAAAATGACCCTGAGTCTCGATCACATCATAGAAACTCAACTCTCCAAGGCGAATACATCTCTTGGAGAATTGCTGGGCGCTGAAGTGATCCTGCTTCGCAGCCCCTTGCTGATAGGTGTTGACGATGATGTCCGGCGGTGTGTAGAAAGTCTGGTTGCCCAGAACCAAACCAGGACTGGTCGGCTGTGTGTCGTGCTTGAGACAAATGGCGGATTCATTGAGATCGTCGAGCGCATTCACAACGTTTTTCGGCGTCATTACACGGAGGTGGTGTTTGTCATCCCGAATTTTGCTTATTCGGCTGGAACTGTGCTTGTGCTTTCCGGCGATGACATATACATGGATTACTACTCTGTCCTTGGTCCTATCGACCCGCAAATCAGCAGCGAAAGCGGAGACATGGTTCCCGGTATCGGCTATCTGGTGAAGTACAATCAGCTATTGGAAACGATCAACAATGACCCAACAGGCGTTTCGACCCGCGCGGAAATGTCCCTTCTGATCAGCAAGTTTGACCCGGCGCGTCTGTTTTTTGTCGAGCAGGCCAGAGATCACGCGATAGAGCTTCTGAAGGAATGGTTGCCAAAGTACAAATTCAAGGATTGGGAACAAACGGAAACCAACGCACATGCCGTCACGGAAGAGAAGAAGCGGGAAAGGGCCAGCGAAATCGCCAATATACTGGGCAATCCGCAGAGATGGCACTCGCATGGGCGCGGCATCAGTATCAGAGAACTCGAAAGCGAAGAAATCAAGCTCAAGATAAACAACTTTTCCTACGATCAGACGCTTAATTCAGCAATCAGGGAATACTATAATCTGATCATGGACTACTTTCTCGTCAAGACAAGTACACAGCATTTCATTCATAGTCGGCTTGGCGCCAGGAGGATACATGCCTAATCATCACACACAGACCCTTGAGGGCGTCCGTACCAAGCTTGACAGCGCGTCCGTCACGACGCAACGGACGCTTGACGAGATACGGCGCCTTCAGCACGATCTTGCCGGAATCGTGAAACTCTCCGAACCGGAGGCTCTCAAACTGCCTTATTCCAGTATGCCGAAACCGGCATCCCAGTGCTGGAAAACCTGAAATCGGCAAGCGCGCGTAGGGGCGGCAACCTGCCGCCCGTTTGCGGAAGGGGCGGGCGGATGGTATCCGCCCCTATGCGATCATCGCCCCGGCAACTCTTCTTCCAGAAAGCGTTGCAGAATATCGAGAACCGTGACTTTATCATCTGCCGACATGCCGAGGAATGGGCGGGCAGGAATGGTGACTTTCTTGACGAGGCGCAGCGACCCGTCCTCGATGGGAACCGCCAGCGCCTTTTTCGTCTTCGGGCGGATGGTCGCGCCGAACTGGTGCGTCGCGGCGTATTCCCGGTTCGTGCCGATGAGCACGGAAGCGCCGCCGTCGCTTACCTGATAACGGATAGAGCGGGAAAGATCGCCGGTATCGATCAGGGGTCTTAGCGAAGCCCGCTGGGTTTGCTCCCCCCGCGCCAACCCGCGTTTGTTAAGGCTGCCGTCTTTCCTGTGGTATTTCCTCTCCTCACTCCATTCGTCCATCATTCTCTGGTAACGCGCCAGAACGGCGCCGGTCGCCAGAGGCTTCCAGCGGTACCCGTCCGGGCCGGTGGCGGCCGGGAAACGCCGCCGGGTGGATTCGGCGAGCGCCTCGCCGATTGCCTCCATCGTCAGGCGCATCCCGGCGGGGGTGAAGCGCTCGGCGATCCGGGAGAACGCGCCGAGAACGGTTTTGTCGTCGATGGCAAGGGAAAAGGAGTTGGTCATCATCTTGCGTTTCCTTTGCGGGCGGGATATTCAAACGGCGTTCCGTCATTACGAATTGCGCTTTTCAACAAATCTGCTATAGTGATCGTACGTCCCGTGGTTGGTTGAGCCGTCCCCACCTTCTTTCCGGAGGAGTTCGGCAGTGTTCCCAGCGGGGCGTTTTCTATTTCCATTGCTTCCAGCGCGTGCAGAATCTTCCGGACATCGTTGCCTTGTGCAAACTGCTGCGCCGTAAGTTTCACTCGAAAGACCTGCCCTTCAATAGCCGCTGACGCATAGGCTCGATAGATCGCCGTAACAAACTCGTTCTCATGCCGGGCATCCGGATGGCGCTCAGCGACTACGGCATTTTTCACCAGTTCCCGCAACGCCATTGACGCTTGTAGAGACGCCTCCGTCTGCTCCAGGTTGTCCGCGATTTTCTTCTGGCTCTTCCGGTTCAGGCCGAAGACCCAGCCGCTGTCATCGTTGTAGAGCGGCAGTCCGGATTCGCGCAGCGCCTTGAAAGCCTCTGTCGCCCGCGCCATCCTTTCCTCATGCGTCAACCCCGGCATTTCCGGCATCTCCACCACCTGCACGGGCGGCAGGTCGAAGAGTCCAGGGCGCTGGCCTTGCCAGTCTTCGGCAAGTTGGCGGCGGGGGATGCCCGCGTCGTCGACGGCCTGTGCAAACATGCCGCCCAGATCCGGCGGCAGCTTGGCCGCCTTCTCTTCCACGATCCTTCGCAAATCTTCCGCCACGCTTGCCCCCGGCGCGTAGTTCCAGCCGCGGTCGACGCCGGGCAATCTCCCCTTTTCGTCGGGCTTGTTCCACCCTGCGGGCGGCTCGGTCTTGTCGCCTTCGCCCGGCCCCTTGACGGCCGCCACGCGGCACTGGCAGCCCCAGCCGTTAGGCGGGTAGTGGCTCTTCCAGAAATCGTCATCGTGATGGAGCACCAGCCCATCCCAGGCCAGATGCTGCGGGCGGGGGTTGAGGACGCTTTCGTTATGCACATACTTCCAGTACGGACGCCGCGCGAGGAGTTCCGGGTCGGTCAACTGCGCGTGCCGTCCGGCGGCGTAGCTGGTGGCGAGGTTGGTTTCCCAGATCACCCTTGTTCGCCAGGCCTCCCCGGCCTTCGTCCCTTCCCCCGTCCAGCCGTGCCAGCCGTGGTCGGTGACGATCTGCTTGAAATCCCTGCGGAATTCTGTGAGGCCAGTTCCTTTTTTGATGGCCTTTTCGACCGCTGCGCGCAGATCGGCGAGCAGATCGGCTTTCGTCACCCCGGCGACGATGAAGGCGGTGTCATGCATCGCCCCTTCGATCGGCGTGCCGTCGGCGAGCAGATTCCAACTTTGCGACCCCTTCGAGAGCTTTTTCTCGAAGAAGGCGATCTGCTCGGCGAAAGGCAGATTCAACGCGCCGCGAATGTCAGGCATCGGGACGCTCCCCTGTCTCCCGCCGTTGCCAATCATTCCGGCAATCTGTGTCGCACCAGCACAGACCGTCCGGCAATGGTTCGCCGCAGTTCAGACAAAATCCCGTCGCCGCCGGCGCGGCGGGTTGCCGGGCGGATTTGAGGGCGAGTTCGTCCAGGCGTTCGCGCTGGATTTGTGCGAGGTCGGCGAGATCGGGCATTTTATTTGCCGTCCTGGACATCTGATTTCCCGGCATAAGTCATCGCCGTCATCGCGGCGGCGAGCGTCTCCGCCATATCCGTCGCGTCCAGTTTCGGGTAGGCGACGAGCAACATTTCGCGGAATTCCTCCAGGCTGTCCGCCGCTTCCAGCATGGCCTCGATCGTTTTCAGCCAGGATTCTATCGCCGGAGCGGTTTCGGCTTCGAGGCGATCGAGGTTGGCCTGTTGTAGGGGCGGATGGTATCCGCCTGCCGCGTGGGATTGCGCGCGGGAATCGTCCGCCTTATGCGCGGCGATGCCGGGTGGATCACCCTCCATGGGCGAGCGCTTGGCAAGCGCCCCTACGCCAAGGACACCTTCCCCCTCCTCAACAAGCGGAATGCCGAATTTTTCCGAGAACCATTTTTTCGACACCGGCTGCCCCATCGCCACTGCCTTTTCGACGATGCCGATCAGCGCCGTCATATCATCCGGCTCTTCCACGCGCAGGGCGTATTTCGGGTAGTCCGTCACGCCGGGAAAATTGAAATTGACGAGAGACCGGATCAGATCGCGGTTGATGGTCGCGGCAAAACGCTTCGCGTCGTCGGCCAAAATGTCCATCCGCACTTCGTTGTGCACCCCGCCCAGGGCGTAGCTGCCGCCGCCGGATTCGCCGGTGTCGGCGGTGAGGGTTTGCCCCAGCACCAGTTTGGAAACCTGACGGTCCAGATATTCGAGGAGGAGCCGCCAAAGCTGGTTGTCGCCTCTAGCGTTCTGCACTTCCGGGAACTCGATCAGCATGGACTTCGGCAGCACGGCGGCGGCATCCGTGCCCAGGGACTGCACCGCGTCGATCAGGATATCGATGTCGGCGGGGGTGGCCGCCGCGCCCTCGTAACGCCCCAGGCGGATCGGCTTGCCGAAGGTTTCGATAAATGTCACCCAGTCGCGCAGGGCGAAGCTCTGGAAAAGGAACGCCCAGGAGGCGGCGCGGGCAAGGCCGCCGCAAATCGACAGGCCGGTTTTCGCGGCGGATTGATGAATGATGAATTTATCGGGCGGCAGGGCGACGCCATCCGAGTGTTCGTCGTGGCGAAGACGCAGGGTGCGCCCGTCGACCTTGTCGAAGACGAACCAGCGCGGATCGCGGCGCTCAAGGCGGACGGGAATCCATTGCAGCCCGCTGGTATCCCAGATGATCTCCGTCCCGGAAAACCCCTTGCCCAGAGCATCGAGGATGTCAAATGTCGCATCCTCGACGACAGGCAGGATTTGCGCGACGAATTCGGCGATCTCGCAGTCGCGCTTATCGTCGGACGCCGGGACGATCTGGGCGGCAATGCCGGAGACGGCGCGCTTGCGGGTGGCAAGCTGCGCCGCGTAGTGGAGGTATTTTTCCTCCATCTCCTCGGCGAGTTCCAGGTAGGCGGCGGGGTCGCCTTCCTGCGCCGACCTGAGGAGACGAGAGAGCCGGGCGGGGTCCAGCCCCCAGGATTGGCTGCCGCTGGCGATGGTGCGCACGCCCTGTGCCGTCGGCGCGGCGATCTCCTTTTTCAGGTCGGCGGGTTTGATCGGATTGCCGTGTTGGTCGAGTAGCATGATTTTTCTGTCCTCCGTCATCTTCAGCGTCGGCTTCGCCTTCGTGGTTTTGACAATCGGCGCGCCAGCGCCGCAAACCTTCTGTCCTCTGTCCTCTGTCCTCTGTCCTCTGTCCTCTGTCCTCTGTCCTCTGAATCACCAGGCCCCTTTGGGAAACCGCGCGCGCCCGACCCCGTAGTGGTCGGGGCGTTCCGGCACGCGGGTGTAGGCGAATGCCTCCGGCGGCGATGCGGCGGCGTTCAGCGCGAGAAAACACGCCCATGTCCGGTCGGCGTGACCGGCGGCATCGGAATCGGCGAGAAAGCGCGGCGTTCCGGTCGGGCCGATGACCTTCTGCAATTTGTGCAGATCGGCGCGCAGGGCGCTCAAACCTTCCGGGATGCGAATCTTGCGATCCTCGAAGGCTTCCTTGCCCTGAGTTGCCAGCGTCAATTTATTCGGCCCGGTGAAGAGCACGCCCTCCACGCGGGTTTCGCCATAGCGCCGCCGGGCGTCTTCGACCGGCTTTTCGCCCATGCCGGTCTGATCCATGCAGCAGCGGGCGACGCGGTAGCGGCGGAATACCTCATCCAAGAGCGCGTCCTGTTCGGCGAAGCTCACGCCCTTCTTCTCGACGATCTCCCGCGTCCGGGTGTTCGCAGGCGGTGATCAGCTCGAACGGCAGCCAGGCGTGCGCTTCGTCCAGCCATTTCAACTCGAATTCCTGCGCCCACAGATCCTCGTCGCCCGCGCCCCGGCGCAATTCATCGATGTCGCGCGGCAGACCGTCGGCGACGCATTGATAGATGTCGCTGACGTGGCGCGACCAGCCGTCGTTTCCGACCCAGACGCGGGGCCGCCCCAAGGCTGGGTCGGCCCCCTTGGGGGGCTGCCCCGCAGGGGCTGGGGGCTGTTCGCCGCCGCCAGTCATCAGGTCGTAGAATTTATTCCCTTTGCCGTTTGGCGTGGAGATGACCCGCAGTTTGAGACCCGGTTTCGAGATGACCGGAAACAGCGCCTTCCAGATGGCGCGGCTGTCCTGATGGAACGCAAATTCATCGAGCAGGACGTTGGCGGAAAAACCGCGCGCAGTATCGGGATTGGCAGGGAGCGCCGTGACTTTCGAGCCGTTTGGCAGTTCAACCTCAAGGGCGCGGATTCTGGTGTCGAAATCGACTTCATATTCCCGGAACCCGGCCTGCATGGCTTTCAGGTGCAGCTTGACGCCCTCATTCATCGCCTCCCGCGCCTGGCGCTCGCCGCGCGAGAGCACCACCCAGCGCACGCGCCGGCCTGCCGCGTCGGCTCTCACGATGTCCAGGGCAATCTCCAGGGTGCTGGTGAGCGTTTTGCCGCTCTGACGGGAAATCATGGCGATTTTAAAGCGCGCATCATCCTGTACCCAGCGGCGCTGGTAGGGGTAGAGGGTAAGGGCGGGGTTGGTCATTTCAGGATCGAGAATCACGCGAAGGCGCGAAGACGCGAAGAAAAACCCGAAGAACGCAATTGCCTCACTTTTTCTCTTCGCGCCTTCGCGTGCGCCACAGGGTTTCGGGTTACAGGTCATATGCCGCCTTGATGACCTTCGCCAGCACCTCGGCGGGCGCCGCGCCGGATTTTCCCAGGGTGGAGAGTTTTTCCCGCTGTTCCTCGATCAGCTTCTTGCGGGCATTCGCCTCGATTTCCGCCTGCCATTTCTGGCGGGAAAGATCGAAACGTCCGACATCGGCGAAGGCACGGGAGATCAATGACAGCGTTTTCGCGGTCTCGGCGGGATCGCCGTTTTCGCCCTGCTTCAGTTTCAGCGAGGCGCGCAGCAAGGAATCCTGCATGATGCCGGCGGCGGCCTCCAGAAGCGCGCCGTCGTCGGCATCCTCGGCCTCTCTCGATGCGCGGGCGAGCGCCCTGGCGCGGCGGGCGTCCGCCATCGCCGCCTCGAATTCCGCCTCCAGTTCCGCGCCATGCCGGTGCAGGGCGGAGCGGGAAATGGCGTAACCCTGTCCGGTCAGCCATTCCGCGAGGCCGGCGTAACCGGAAAAATCGGAGCCGATCAATTTGGCATTCAAGGCGTCCAGCACTTCCTGCGGAAGCTGGGAGATTTTCGAGCGGCGCATGTCAGATTACCGGCGGATCGAGGAGCGGCGCGGGGGAAAGCCCCGGCAGGCGCACGAGGCCATTCACCATGTCGAGGCCGTCGGATGTGAGCGCGATGCTGCCCGCTTCCGGCGCGGAAACGAGGCCGAGTTCGGCAAGAAACGCGCAATCGAGCATCAATTTTGTGAGCGTCATGGCATAGCCGGTGGCGGCGAGTTCGTCCTTCAGCGCGCCCGGCATGGCCGTATGCCCGACGTGCAGCGACAACGCCCGCAGAATCTGCATCCGCCGGGCGGCGGTTTCTTTTTCGTCCGGTGTCATTCCAGCCCCTTCTCGGTGATTTTTCGCATCAACAGCCGCAGCATGTCGCCGTGCGCGCGGAATTCGCCGATCATCTGGTTCAGTTTGCCGTCTACCTCGTTCATCCGCTCATAAAGACCGGAGAGGTCGGTGTGGCGCAGATGGCCGCCGGTATCCGCCTTGACCGCGCGCAGGGATTTGTCCAGTTCCTCGACGCGCATCGCCAATTCGTCGATGCGCTCGTTCGTCTTGTTGCTGCGTTTTTCCAGATACATCTACGCGCCGATGACGGCGGTGCCGGCCATGTTGGCAATTTGGAGCCAGATTTTGACGACCTCGAAATCCATCATTTCACTCGCCTCGTTCACCGGTCATGCGCTTGTCCCAGGCATCGATCGCGGCGGCCTTCAGGGCGTCCCGGAATGCGTAGGCAATTGCCCCGGCGGCGAGCGCCGCGCCGGTCAGGAATCCAAAAATGAAATTGGCCATGTCGTTTCTCCTCTCCTATGGTGTGGGCGGGCGGATGCCCTCTCTCCCGGCCTCTCCCCCAGAGGGGGAGAGGAGGGAATTGCCTCCCCTCTCCCTCTGGGAGAGGGGCGAGGGTGAGGGTTGCGCCCCTACGTCGTAAAATTGCCTCAGGGCGTCGATGCGCACCCGGCAGGCGTCGTAGCGGTCGCGGGCGTCGCGCGCCCAGAGCGCGACATCGGTATCGGTAGCCCAGGGGCTTCTCCAATCCCCGACGCCGGTATCGGCGGCAGCGGCGGCATTGGAGCCAAAAGCGCCGCTGGAGGCCGCGGGCAGGCGGACGCCGGCCCCGCCGCCGGCAGCGTTGAGCAGGCCGACGAGAGGAGCATCCAGACAACGGC
>JAIRZG010000158.1 GCA_031267345.1 Zoogloeaceae bacterium | reverse complement strand
GCCCGCAAATTCCAGGGATTGCGCGTCGGCGGTCAACAAGGCGGGCGCGTGATAAACCGCGCCTTGCCGCCAATCCAGACGCCCCTGCATCCGCCAGTTTTGCGCGACCTTCTGCCCGGCAAGATTCAGCGTGAGCGCCAGATTTTCCGCCGCGCTCAAGCCATCCGGCGAATTGAACAGGCCGTCCTCGAGAGTAAGTTGCGCCGTAAACGTCCGCGCGGACAGTTCCAGTCGCCCGTTCAGCTTGCCGCCCGGCTGCCAGGGAATAAATTGCGCCAGGGCCGGAACAAGGCGCGGCAGCAGCCGGGGATTCCCGTCGCGGATAACCAGACTGGCGCGTGTTTTGCCGTACAGCAGTTCCCAACGCTCGCCGGGCGTCGGTTGCAACGTCAGACGCCAGTTCTCGCCTTCCTGCGCAAGTCGCAAACCAATGGGCGCGCCTTCCGCCAGATAAAGCCGCCCCTGGGCGCAGGAGAACGCGCCGGGTTCAGGGCGCAGACTGGCGCAGACAATGCGGATTTTCGGCCAGACCTGCCCCAGAACATTCAGGTTTTCCAGCGTCAATTCGCCGCCCGCGCCTTTCAGGCTCAAGTGAATGGCGCGCACGCCAAAAACTTCGTGCTGAATCTGCCCCACGGAAAAATCCAGATTCAGTTTTTCCCAAGGCAATGCCTGGACGCCACTCACGAACAGCGCCAGGCAACAGGACAACAGGATTTTTTTCATCGTAAAACCAACTCTGGTTGAAACCCCGCCCTTCAGGGCGGTGGGAGCCGACCCCTTATTAACGGGCGGGGGTTCAGGCGACCGTTTCGGGCGAGGAGAGAAACCCCTTCCAAAACACATATTTCTTGCTGGCTTATTTTTGGCAATTCGCGTTCGCGTTGACGCGCCAGGTCCGTAGTCGCCCGACCAATTCTTCAGCGGCTCCGGTCAGCGCCTTGACGCCGCCTGCCGCGTCCGGAGCCGACGCGGGCGCCCGCAGGTCGATGCGGCGCTCGGCCTGAATGCCCGTATCCGGATGGCGCAGTCGCGCCTGAACGGAAAGCGCGCCGTAGCTTGTCTCCGGCGCGCTGAAAATCTGCTCGAAGCGTTGCACGTCCAGTTCGAGGCGACAGCGATCTGGCGTTGCGCCTTCCATCCAGAACAGCCGCTCTTGCAGGAACAGACGCAGAAGTTCGCCGGGCGTGTCCGCCCAACGCGCGTAGGCGTAGAACTGAACCTTGGCGGGATCGGCGTAATTCAGGCGATAGCGCATGGCGGTGTTTTCCAGCGCGGGCGCGGCAAACAGATCGAACGCCATGCTGCGGGTGGAGCCGGGCAACGCGTCCGCCACCGGGAACTCCGGCCTCGCGCCCAGATCAAAGCGTTCCGGCACGGCTTGCGGCGGCGTGAAAGCGGGCATACAGGCGGCAAGCAGAACACTCGCCAACAACAGGAAAAAAATGCGGTTCATGGTCAGCGGCCTCATGGAGAAGGCGAATCGACGATGGCGGGCGCGACAAAGCCCGCTTCGCCCGGCCCCGGCGTGGCGGGCTGCGCGCCGAAAATCAGGTTTTGCGGCGAACGATCCAGCGTATCCAGCACCCGCTCAAAGCGGCGGGCGGCAAGGGAAAGGTCGTGGGCGGTGGTTCTGATTTTGGGAATCAGCGCCTCTTCCGGACGCACCTCCATCGCGCCTTCGTCGCGCAGGAGTTTTTCGGCGCGTTGCGCCACCTGATCCATACTCGCCACCAGGCGTCGCGCGTCTTCCATCAGCAACGGCGTGGCGCGCACCGCAGCGGAAAGACTGTGCGCGTTTTCCTCGGAAAACATCGTCTGCATACGGGAAAAGGCCGCGTCCATGCGCTGACTGGCGGATTCCAGATGCGCGAGCGTCTGCTTCAACCGCTGACGGTTCTGCGTATCCAGTAGCGCGTTGGCATTGACCAGAAAGGCGCGCGTCTCCGCGAGAATGACGGGCAGGCTGTCTTCCAGACGATCCAGAAAGGAGGGCTGCATCTGGACGCGCGGCAAGCTGTCAGTCAGGGGTTGGCTTTCCGCCTGCGTCGCGCCATCTTCCAGCAGCACGTGCGCCAGACCGGTAATGCCCTGATAGGCCAGACGGGCGGTCGTGGCGTTGTTCAGGGGAACAAAAGTTTCGACTTCCACGTGAATCAGGATGTTGCGCGCGTCCAGCGGATCGAGCTGGATGCTTTGCACCTTGCCCACGCGTATTCCCCGATACAACACCTGCGCCTGCAGATTCAGGCCGCCGACGTTTTGCTGGGTGACGAGGACGAATTCGCGGGTTTCCACATGGCGTTCGCCAAAGGCGTAAAACGCCGCCAGCGTCGCGGCAAGCAGCAAGAGGGTAAACAATCCGGCAAGAAGGGCGTGAGCGCGATTTTCCATGCGGGTCAGATCATTTTTTCAGCAATCGGTTCGGGGAGAACATTTATAACACAAACGGATTCTTTCACGCTCCGCTTGCCCTGCCAACAGAAATCCGGAAAAACCGGATCATCAAAAAGAAAAACGCCGCCGCTTTTCGCCTGTATGCCCGTTTTTTGAAATTTGTTCAGGGCGGCGCGAAGCGCCGCTGATCAACCTTCTCCCCTCGTGGGGGAGAGTTGGAGAGAGGGGGCGACCGTTCCGTTTGCAGGGCGTTAGTCGCGGCGGAACCATCGCGTCCCTACGATGTTTGACCTCTGATTTCTGAACTTCCCCACGAGGGGAGATGACGGTTATCCAGACCTTCCCGGAGGGAAGTTGAAGAACTGTTCGATGGCGGGATGCGGGAAGGCGCGCACGGCGTCGAGTTTGCCGCGCGTCAGGATGCGTTGTTCCGCCAGCACGGCGACTTCGCAATCCAGGCCGTAGAGGGTATCCATATCGTGCGTCACCAGCACCACGGTCAGGTTCAAACGCTGTTGCAAGGTGCGGATCAGACGCACAAAGCCCTGGCTGCGCGCCGGATCGAGTCCCGCTGTCGGCTCGTCGAGCAGCAGCAGTTCCGGCTCCAGCGCCAGCGCGCGCGCCAGCGCCACGCGTTTGATCATGCCACCGGAAAGCTCCGCCGGCATCAGGCGGGCGTGGGTCGGCTCCAGTTCCACTATCGTCATTTTCAGGCGCACCAGTTCGGCAATCCAGGCTTCATCCAAGAACCTGAGTTCGCGCAAGGGAAAGGCGATATTGTCGAAAACCGACAGGGCGGAAAAGAGCGCACCCTGCTGAAACAGCATCCCCAGACGGCGACGAATATCGCGTTGCAGCAGCGCGTCCGGCGTTCGCAGATCGTGTCCGAACAGGCGAACACTGCCCCGGTGCGGCGGCAACAATCCAAGGATTTCCCGCAACAGCGTGGTCTTACCGCTGCCCGAACCGCCGACCAGCGCCACCACTTCCCCTGCCCGCACCTGAAAATCCAGGTCCTTGTGGATGATGACTGCGTGGTAGCGGCTCCAGATGCCGCGCAGGTCGATGATGAGGGGCTGCGTCATGCTAGACGCCAAAATTGCGGGTGAATACGGCGAGGATGGCGTCCACGATGATCACCAGGGTGATGGCGGATACCACGGAAGCGGTGGTGCGTCGGGAAAGACTTTCGGTATTGGGACGCACATGCAGGCCGAAATGACAGGCGATAAGCGAGATCAGCCCGCCAAAGAGCACACCCTTGCACAGGCCGATCCAGAGATTGGCGATTGGCACGGCGTCCGGCAGGGCGCTGAAAAAATAGGCGACGGAGAAATCCAGTTCCTTCCACGCCGCCAACGCCCCGCCCAACAGCGCCGCCACGCAGGACCAGACCACCAGCAGCGGCATGACCAGCACCAGCGCCGCCACTTTGGGCAGCACCACGCGCAGGGTGGCGGAAACGCCCATCGCCGCCAGCGCGTCGATTTCCTCCGTCACTCGCATGACGCCAATCTGCGCCGTCATCGCCGATCCGGAGCGTCCGGCGACCAGCACCGCCACCAGCACCGGCCCCAATTCGCGGATAATGCCGACGCCAAGAATATTGACGATGAAGATGTCCGCCCCGAAAGTCTTTAATTGCAGGGCGGAAAGGTAGCTGATGGTGACGCCGATCAAAAATCCCACCAGCGCGGAAACCGGCAGGGCTTCCACGCCCGCGCGGTAGATGTTGGCGGAAAATTCCTTCCAGGGAATGCTTTTGGGATGGCGGCATAAAAACCCGACCGTCAGCGTCAACTGCCCCAAAAGCTCAACTAACCCCCGCGCGTTGCGAACGACGCCCAAGGTAAAAACGCCCACGCGCCGCAGACTGGCGCCGAGCGCGGATTCCTGCCGGATGTCGGACGCGGATTCATCCACCGGAAGCGCCGCGATCCATTCCAGCGTCGCGCGCGCTGCGGGCGAAATTTTTGCGTCTTCCGGAAAACGTCCCTGCCAGAGCCGCCAGAGCAATACGGCAAGCGCGCTATCCAGTCTTGTCACCGCCGACAAATCCCAATGTCCGGTCCTCGCCGCCGCCAGCAACGCCGGACGCAGGGCGGGCGTCTGCAAAACGCCCGCCAGCGTCCATTCGCCGGACAGCGTAACCCCGCCGTCCGGCGAATGGCGCAAAACGGGGCGAGACGGGATGGTCGTATTCATTCGCCGCGTTCCGGGTTGGTGGATTTCAGTTTCAGCGTGAATCCGGCCTGACGCCAGGCCTGGATTTCTTCTTTCAGCGCGGCGGCAGTCCACGGATTATCCGCCAGCCAGCGCGTGGGCATTTCCAGCAACACGCCTTTGGGCATGGCCTGAACGCGGTAGCGCGGCAACTCGCGGTCGTCGCGGCTGCGGTGCAGCAACACCGCCAAACGCAGACAGAACACCATGCGCCAGGTCACCAGATCATCTGGCGATATGGAAAGCTTTTCCAGTTTGCCGCGATGCCCCAGCGCCAGCAGCGCCAGCAGCGAGCGATCCTTGTTGGAAAAACCCGGCATGTCGGCGTAACTCAGAATGTACGCGCCATGCTTGTGATAGCTGTTATGCGCCACGGAAATGCCGATTTCATGCAGCGTAGCCGCCCAGGCGAGAAATTGCGTTTCGTCCTCGCTTTGGCGGTCGGCGGTCAGGCGGCGCAGGATTTCCAGCGCCGTTTGCCGCACCCGCACGGCCTGTTTGCGTTCAACCTGATAGCGGCGCGCGAACTGTTTGACGGTGACGTCGCGCATGTCGTTGTGCTGGAAGCGTCCCAGCAGATCGTAAAGTACGCCCAGACGCAACGCGCCATCAGCGTAGTTCATGTGCGTCAAATCCAGTTTGTCGAAAATCGCCAGCATAATCGCCAGACCGCCCGGCAGCACCGGCAGACGGTCGGCGCGCGCACCGGGGACGTTGAGCGCGTAGATGGAGCCGGCCTTGATCAACAGGCCGGACAGTTTTTCCAGTCCTTCGCGCGTAATGCCGGTCACGTTGCCGCGATTCAGGCGGTTCAGTTCCAGCAGATCCGCAATCGCCCGCGCCGTGCCGGAAGAACCGATGGCTTCTTTCCAGCCTTGCTGCAGGTAGGCGTGGGCGATGAGTTCCACTTCCTTGGCAGCGGCGGATTGCGCCTCGCGCAGACGTTTCCTGTCGATGCGCCCATCCGGAAAATAGCGCAGGGTATGGCTGACACAGCCCATGTAGAGCGAATCGGTGAGGAACGACTCGGATTTCCTGCCGATGATGAATTCCGTGGAGCCGCCGCCAATATCCACCACCAGCCGCTTGTGCGTCGCCAGCGGCAGGGAGTGCGTCGCGCCGATGTAGATCAGCCGCGCCTCTTCGCGTCCGGCGATGATTTCGATCGGAAAGCCCAGCGCCGCCTCGCCGCCCGCGAGAAACTCGCTGGCGTTTTTGGCGACGCGCAAGGTATTGGTCGCTACGGCGCGCACGGTTGCGCCGTTCAGACTGCGGATGCGCTCCCCGAAACGCCCCAGCGCCTCCCATCCCCGCCGCAGACTGGCGGCGTCCAGCGTCTTCTCCGGCGTCAGCCCGCTCGCCAGACGCACCGTCTCTTTCAGGGAATCCAGCGGATAAATCTGATCTTCCACCACCCGCCCGATTTGCAGACGAAAACTGTTGGACCCCAAATCCACCGCCGCTATCGTTTCGTATTCCATCCGTACCTTTTTACCGTATTCCTGACGCCATCGATCCGTTTGCCGGATTATCAGCCCGGATTATCCATCTTTACAACCCGCCATCCATATCCCAGACCGTGCCGATGATTTGCAACAGGTTTTCGTAGTTTTCCGGCAGTTCCGTTTCTCCTGTTTAGGGCAGGCTTGAATTCGACATGGTGTTCACCAGCGTTTGCACGTCTTCATCATTCAGAATCGCGCCGTCTTCCGTGCGGAATTACTCTACCCGATAAGACGCGCTGACATACCAGTTGTCTATTTTGCCTTCCGTGCCAATCAAAATCACTTCCAGATCATTGCCCTGCTTTTTGAACCAAAATTGTTCCGCCGTTATCCCCGCGCCAAATTCCACACGGTCGTTATTCCCGGTCGTCGTATCATGATCATTGATGATGTCCTGACCATCGCCACGTCCAAACTGGTAAGTGTCGTTGCCCACGTTGCCTCAGATAGTGTCGTTGCTTGCGGTCAGTCGAACGGTATCACACGCCATCAATTCCGCCAGCGTCAGGGTTGCATCGGTGAATTCAAATCGGTCTACCTTGTAACTGTCGCTCAGGTAGTGGTTGTCCACGGTGATACGGTCGCCTACGCCGTACTCGATAATCAGATCGTAGCCGCTGCGGGAAAGGGCGATTTCACTGGAAGCGACATCCATGAAGCGTATGGCGACGATGGCGGCGCTGCCAATGTCGTAGTTATCGATGAGGTCTTCGCCGTTGCCCTTGAAGAACAGGTAGGTGTCGTTGCCTGCGTTGCCTTCGAGCCGATCCGCGCCCGCGTCGCTCGCGGTTTTTCCTTTCGTCCCGTCGCGGGGGACGGGGCGAACCGCAAGGGTTCGCCCGGTACTCCTGGCGCGGCTTTACAGTCCGCCGTCCGGCGTTTCCCAGACCGAGCCGATGAGTTGCAGCAGGTC
>JAIRZG010000147.1 GCA_031267345.1 Zoogloeaceae bacterium | reverse complement strand
GAAGGTTCGCCGTCATTCCCGCGCAAGGACTAATGCGCCGCGTCCCAGTTGTCGCCTTCCCCGACTGCCACCAGCAGCGGCACGGTAAGTTGGGCGACCGCGCCCATCAGGCGGGGGAGGGCTTCCCGCACACTGGCGAGTTCACCCTGCGGAACTTCCAGCACCAGTTCGTCGTGCACTTGTAGCAGGATGCGGCTTTGCAGACGTTCTGTTTCCAGCCAGTTCTGCACGGACAGCATGGCGAGTTTGATGATGTCGGCGGCAGTGCCCTGCATGGGCGCGTTGATGGCGGCGCGTTCCGCGCTCTGGCGGTGCACCACGTTGTTGCTGGCGATTTCCGGCAGGATCAGGCGACGACCAAAGATGGTTTCCACGTAGCCCTGGGCGCGAGCGCGTTCGCGCGTCGCCTCCATGTAGCAGGCGACGCCGGGGTAGCGGGTGAAGTAGCGTTCAATGTAATTTTGCGCGGCGCGGCGTTCCAACCCCAGATTTCTCGCCAGACCAAAGGCGCTCATGCCGTAGATGAGGCCGAAATTGATGGTCTTGGCGACGCGGCGCTGGTCGGCGTTGACGCTTGCGACGTCAATGCCGAAAATTTCCGCCGCCGTGGCGCGGTGCACATCCTCGCCCTGAGTGAAGGCGGTGGAGAGGCGCGCGTCTGCGGAAAGGTGCGCCATGATGCGTAATTCGATCTGCGAATAATCGGCGGAGACAATGCGACTGCCGGATGGGGCGATAAAGGCGGCGCGGATGCGGCGACCTTCTTCGGTACGCACGGGAATGTTCTGCAAATTGGGGTTGGAGGAAGCCAGTCTGCCGGTGATGGCGGTGGCCTGCGCGAAATGGGTATGCACCCGTCCGGTCACCGGATTGATCATGCGCGGCAACTTGTCGGCGTAGGTTCCCTTGAGCTTGACCAGACTGCGGTGCGCGAGCAGGACTTTGGGCAGCGGATAATCGAGCGCCAGTTCGGAAAGCGCTTCTTCATTGGTGGAAGGCACGCCGTTGGGGGTTCTTTTCCTGACCGGCAGGGCTTGTCGCGTAAACAGGATTTCCGCCAGTTGTTGGGGCGAGCTGAGGTTGAAGGGTTGTCCGGCAAGGGCGTAGGCTTCCTGTTCACAGGCGAGAATCTTCTGCCCCAGCGCGTGACTTTGCGCCGACAGCAGAGCGGCGTCGATCAGCACACCCGTGCGTTCCATCCTGAACAGCACGTCGCTGGCGGGGATTTCGATGTCCGCGTAAATATGGCGC
Organism: Zoogloeaceae bacterium; assembly: GCA_031267345.1. Lineage (GTDB taxonomy): Bacteria > Pseudomonadota > Gammaproteobacteria > Burkholderiales > Rhodocyclaceae > Azovibrio. The sequence goes on along the minus strand of JAIRZG010000147.1, from coordinate 14,808 downwards.
AAGCCCGCCTGGGCGCTGATTTGTGGGAACAGGCGCCCGTGCAGACGCAAGGTAATGTCGGCGTCCTCAGCGGCGTAGGCGGCGGCCTGGTCGACGGCGACCTGTTCAAAGCCGATTTGCCGGACGCCCTTGCCGCAGAGATCGACGTAGGGAATGGTGACGATGCCCAGATGACGGCGGGCAAGCTGATCCATGTCATGCCCCCGCTTCGATTCCAGCACATAGGATTGCAGCATGGTGTCGTGGGCAATGCCCTTCAGGGTAATGCCGTGGTTGGCGAACACATGCTGGTCGTATTTGATGTTTTGTCCGACTTTTGGGCGCGCCGCCGACTCCAGCCAGGGTTTCAGACGCGCGAGCGTGGCATCCAGCGGCAGTTGTGTTCCGGCTTCCGCTCCCTGATGCGCAAGCGGGATATAACAGGCTTCGCCCGCCGCGACCGCCAGCGAAATGCCGACAATGCGGGCGTAAAGCGGCTCAAGGCTGGTAGTTTCCGTATCCACGGCAGTGAGTGGCGCGGCGTGGATGTGGGTCAGCCAGCGTTCCAGCGCAGCTTCGTCCGTCACCGTTTCGTAGGCGGCGCGATGGCGACCATCGTCAATGAGGGCGTGCATTTCGGGTTTTCCCGTCATGCCGTCCTCCAATGCCTGCAACCAGCCGCGAAATTCAAAGCGGGTATAAAGTTCGCGCAGCGCGGCGGTATCCGGCGGATTGGGCGCAAGGCTTTCCGGCGCGGGCAATCCGGCGAGATGATCATCGATACGCACCAGCCTCTGCCCCAGCGGCAGAAAATCAAGATGCGCGCGCAGGTTCTCGCCCGCCGCGCCCTTGATGTCGTCGGCGTGGGCGACCAACTGCGCCAGCGAACCGTATTCGGCAATCCACTTCGCCGCCGTCTTGGGGCCGCACTTCGCCACGCCGGGGACGTTATCGACGGTATCGCCCATCAAGGCCAGATAATCGACCATGCGCTCCGGCAGTACGCCAAACTTCGCCACCACGCCCGCGACATCCAGAAGTTCGTTGCTCATGGTGTTGATGAGGCGTGTCCTGTCATTGACCAGTTGCGCTAAATCCTTGTCGCCCGTGGAAACCAGCGTTTCCATGTCGGCCTCGCCCGCCATCCGCGCCAGTGTGCCGATCACATCATCGGCTTCCACCCCTTCCACGCTGATGAGCGGCCAGCCCAGCGCGCGGATGGCGGCGTGTATGGGTTCGATCTGCATCGCCAGATCCTCCGGCATGGGCGGACGCTGCGCCTTGTAAGCGGGATACCAGTCGTGGCGAAAGGTTTTTCCTTTGGCGTCAAAAACCACGGCTTTTTTTTCCGCCTTGAAGTCGTCATCCAGGCGGCGTAGCATGGCGAGCACGCCTTTCATGGCTCCGGTGGGAAATCCCGCGCGATTGCGTAAATCGGGCAGGGCATGAAAAGCGCGATACAGATAGGACGAACCGTCCACCAACAGCAACAGGGACATAGACGCACACATGAAAGAAAATGAAAAATTGCCCGACTCGCTCGATCCTGATCTGCATTCGCCTTCCGGCGCGGCGCAGGAAGCTTGGCGGGTTTTCGGCATTATGTCAGAATTTGTGGAAGCCACCGAACGTTTGAGCATGATCCGCCCCGCCGTCTCCGTTTTCGGCAGCGCCCGCATCGCTTTGGAACACCCGTATTACCGGCTGACCGAAGAAATCGCCCGCAAACTTTCCGACGCCGGATTTTCCGTCATTTCCGGCGGCGGCCCCGGCATCATGGAAGCCGCCAACAAGGGCGCGTTCTACGGGCGTTCGCCTTCCGTCGGCCTCAACATCGAATTGCCGCACGAACAGGCGGCGAATTCCTATCAGGATATTTCCCAGTCCTTTCACCACTTTTTCGCCCGCAAATACATGTTCGTGCGCTTCGCCAGCGCCTACGTGGTCATGCCCGGCGGCTTCGGCACCCTGGACGAGTTTTTTGAAGCCCTGACCTTGGCGCAAACCAACAAGACACCGCGCATTCCCATTATTCTGGTGGGCGCGGCCTTCTGGGGCGGCCTGGTAGACTGGTTCCGCGAGCGGCTGACGGCGGAAGCGATGATTGACGCCGAAGACCTGCGTCTGATTCAGGTCATCGACGAACCCGACAAGGTGGTGGAAGCCATTTTCAGCCACTACGAATCGCGCGGCTTCACACCATTGCCCGGCGAACGGGAGCTGATGCTCAATCTGTAATAAAATCGGCAGTCGTCTTTTTGTCCGTAAGGAATTCCCCATGCGTCCTGTTTTTCCGTTCCTCTTGTCCGCCGTCCTGTTGGCTGCCGCGCCCGCATGGGCGCAAGCGCCCGCCAATGCCGAACCACTGCCCGACATCCCATCGCCGCCCACCGACATCACGCCCTTTGAGGACAGTATCGAAGAGCCCCAGGTCACGATCCACCGGGAAGAACGTGGCACGGTGGAGGAATATCGCATCAGCGGCAAGCTCTACATGCTCAAGATCACGCCGGAGGCCGGCGCGCCCTACTATCTGGTCGACAACGATGGCGACGGTCATTTTGAAACTCGCAGCCCCGCCGATTCCGGCGTGACGACGCCGATGTGGGTAATCGGCACTTTCTGATTTCTTACGTCCGGCTTCCTGTTCCCGTCAGCTTCAGCCAGAGCCGCAAACGGCGCAGCGCGTTCGCGTCGACGCTGTCAGGCAAAAGGGTGAGCGCGCCGCGCCGTGCAACAGGCGACGCGCCAGCAGCAGGCGTCTCCTCCAAAAACCGCCAGGAGAAAACGCAAATCCAGGGCAAGGCCAGAACGCCGGGGCGCAATGCGGCGACAAGCGGTTGCGGCGCGTCGACAAAAACCAGACCCAGCGTACCATCCGCATACAGCCAGAGCGCCTGCGGTTGCTGACGCAGGTAGTTTGTGCCGGTATGGACGCCGTTCAGCAGCAAAAACAAAAGCGCCCCCGGCGCGACCCAGAACAGGGATTCAGACCACTCGGCAAGGCAAACGCCCAAGGCCGCCAGCGCATGGAGGACAAACAACGCGCACAACAAAAGACGGGAGCGGCGCAGTTCAATGACGATAGGAAACTGCACCGCGTTCTGCGTTCAGGGCCGGAAAATCAGAACCGCCGGAACACCAGCGAGCCGTTGGTGCCGCCAAAACCGAAGTTGTTGTTGACGGCGATATTGATCTGCATCTCCCGCGCCGTGTTGGCGCAGTAATCCAGATCGCATTCCGGATCCTGCTCGAAGATGTTGATGGTTGGCGGCGAGACCTGATGATGCAGCGCCAGTACGCTGAACAGGGATTCAACGCCGCCCGCGCCGCCCAGCAAATGCCCGGTCATGGACTTGGTGGAATTGACCACCAGCTTTTTCGCCGCCGCCGCGCCAAAAGTTTGCTTGATGGCTTCCGTCTCGTTCTTGTCGCCCAACGGCGTGGAAGTGCCGTGGGCATTGACATATTGCACTTCGTCCGCATTGACGCCTGCATCCTTCAAGGCCGCCAACATGCAACGACGCGGGCCGTCCGTGTTAGGCGCGGTCATGTGATAGGCGTCGCCGCTCATGCCAAAGCCGATCAGTTCGGCGTAAATCCGCGCGTCGCGCGCTTTGGCGTGTTCGTATTCTTCCAGCACCAGCACCCCCGCGCCTTCGCCGATGACGAAACCATCCCTGTCCCTGTCCCAGGGACGACTGGCGGTAGCCGGATCGTCGTTTCTGCACGACAGCGCGCGCGCGGCGCAGAAACCAGCGACGCACACCGGCGAAATACAGGATTCCGCGCCGCCCGCCACCATTACGTCCGCGTCGCCGTACTTGATGATGCGCGCCGCTTCGCCGATGGAATGCGTGCCCGTGGTACAGGCGCTGACCATGGCGATGTTCGGGCCTTTGAACCCGAACACGATGGAAAGGTTGCCGGAAATCATGTTGATGATGGAGCCTGGCACGAAGAAGGGTGAAACCTTGTGCAGCCCCTTGGCCATGTAGCTGTAAGCGCCGTTTTCGATCATGGGCAGGCCGCCGATGCCGGAGCCGACGCAAATGCCGATACGCTCCGCGTCGGCGGGATTCGCTTCCAGACCAGCGTCGCGCACGGCCTGAATGCCGGCCGCCGTGCCGTAATGAATGAAGGTGTCCAGACGACGCGCTTCCTTGGAAGACATATAGGCGTCGACATCGAAATCCCGAACTTCACCCGCAACGCGACTGGGAAACCCGGCAGCATCAAACTTGCTGGTGGCGACAATGCCGGAACGCCCCGCCAGGACGTTCCGCCATGCCGTCTCGACCGTGTTGCCGACGGGGCTGATGATGCCCAGGCCGGTTACGACTACTCTGCGATGTGCCAACTTGCGCTCCAATGTGAAAACCTGCGTTTAAAACGAAGGCCGACTTGCGCGTGGTCGGCCCCGGTTTTTCGATGAATGAATGACGAATTATTTCTGATGCGCCATGATGTAGTTGACCGCGCTTTCCACTGTAGTGATTTTTTCGGCTTCTTCATCGGGAATTTCACATTCAAATTCCTCTTCCAGCGCCATCACCAACTCAACGGCATCCAGGGAATCCGCACCCAGGTCTTCCACAAAGGAAGACTCCAGCTTGACGTTGGCTTCATCCACGCTCAACTGATCCACCACAACTTTTCTGACGCGCTCTACGATTTGTTCCATTGAAAAACTCCTTCCCGAATCGGGGATATAAAAAAACTTCGCCAGTCTACCAAATCAGGGATCAGATGTCAGGTATCAGATGACAGAAATCAGGGGTTAGAAAAAACGCCCCGCCCCATCCATTCAACTCCGAAGGCGCAACCTTCGCTGACTTCCATTGATCCCTGATTCCTGACCTCTGATGAACTACATGTACATGCCGCCATTGACGTGCAGGGTCGCGCCGGTGATGTAGGCGGCGGCGGGAGAGGCGAGGAAGGCCACGGCGGCGGCGATGTCTTCCGGCTGCCCCAGGCGACCCAGCGGGATGTGCGCGAGCAGGGCGGTTTTTTGCGCTTCCGGCAGGCTTTGCGTCATGATGGTGTCGATCATGCCGGGGGCGACGCAATTGACGGTGATGTTGCGGCTCGCCAGTTCGCGCGCCAGCGCCCGACTCATGCCGCCGACGCCCGCCTTGGCGGCGCAGTAATTGACCTGTCCGGCGTTGCCCGCGTGACCGACCACCGAAGTGATATTGACGATGCGTCCCTGCCGCGCCTTCATCATGCCGCGCATGACGGCGCGACACATGCGGAACACCGCCTTGAGATTGATGTCCATCAAATCATCCCATTCCTCATCCTTCATCCGCATGGCGAGGTTGTCACGGGTGATGCCAGCGTTGTTGACCAATATGGTCGGCGCGCCGAATTCCTTTTCGATTGCCGCGAGCGCCGCCTCAACCTGTAGCAGGTCGCGCACATCCATCAGCGCGCCGCGCCCTTTGACGTTCGCTGCCTTGAGAAAGGCGTCGGTATCCGCGAGCGCGGCTTCATCGGTTGCGGTGGCGATGACCGTCGCGCCCTGATGCCCCAGTTCCAGCGCCACCGCCTTGCCGATGCCGCGTGAAGCTCCCGTGACGAGAGCGATTTGTCCTTGCAGGTTCATGATTTACTCCAGCGTAAGATGGGTTTCGAGCGCGGCGGCGTCCGCCAAGGCAATGCCGCTGACGCCTTCGGCACAGCGTTTGGTCAGTCCCGCCAACACCTTGCCGGGGCCGCATTCAAACACATGGGTGACGCCGGAAGCCGCCATTTTCCGGATGGTCTCCACCCAACGCACCGGATGAAAAGCCTGACGCACCAGCGCCGCGCGGACGCGCTCCGGATCGCTTTCCGTCGCCACGTCGACATTGTTGATGACGGGAATTTGCGGCGGCTGGAGGTCGATTTTCGCCAGATGCGCCGCCAGCTTTTCCGCCGCCGGACGCATCAGGGAAGAATGAAAGGGCGCGGAAACCGGTAGCGGCAGGGCGCGTTTCGCCCCTTTCGCCTTGCAGCGTTCCATCGCCCGCTCCACCGCCATCCTGTGTCCGGCGATCACCGTCTGTCCGGCAGCGTTGAAATTGACGGCTTCCACCACTTCGCCTTCTCCGGCTTCGGCGCACGCGGCGCGTATGCCATCATCGTTCAGACCCATGATCGCCGCCATCGCGCCTTGTCCCAGGGGCACGGCTTCCTGCATGGCCTGGGCGCGCAAACGCACCAGCGGCACGGCGTCGGCAAAGGCGAGCGACCCGGCGGCAACCAGCGCGGCGTATTCGCCCAGGCTGTGCCCGGCGGCAAACGCCGGCATCCCGCCGCCTTTTCCCCGCCACAAACGCCACACGGCAACGCCCGCCGTCAGCATGGCCGGCTGCGTGATGACCGTCTGCGCCAGACGCTCGGCGGGGCCTTCGGCCACCATCCGCCAAAGGTCGTCGCCCAGCGCGGCGGAGGCTTCATCGAACGTGGCGCGCACAATCGGCGCGTCACCATACGCGCCCATCATGCCCACGGCCTGCGAACCCTGACCGGGAAAAACAAAAGCAAAAGACATCAACCGCCTCCTCGAAACTCGAAAATCATTACGCTATCGTCGCCAAAATTCCGCGCAACAGCGCAGCAAAACAAATTTTCAGTCCATACCGCCCAGGCCGCCCGCAAGGACTAGAACGCAAACAATACCGCGCCCCAGGTAAAGCCGCCGCCTACGCCTTCGAGCAATACGCGCTGACCGCGCCGGATACGCCCGTCGCGCACGGCTTCGTTCAGGGCGAGCGGCACGGAGGCCGCCGAGGTGTTGCCGTGGCGATCCACGGTGATCACCACCTTTCCCGGCGCGAGATTCATTTTTTTGCGCGTGGATTCAATGATGCGGATATTCGCCTGATGCGGCACCAGCCAGTCCACATCGCCGCTGCGCATCCCGGCGGCCTGACAGCACTCTTCCGCCACGCTCGCCAATACGCGCACGGCGTTCTTGAACACCGCCTGACCTTCCATGCGTAAAAACGGGTCGCCCCAGACCTTGCCGCCGTGAATCTGTCCCGGCACGGAAAGAATGCCAACCTGACTGCCATCCGCGTGCAAGGCCGAAGAAAGGATGCCGGGAGTGTCCGCAGCTTCCAGTACTACCGCGCCCGCGCCATCGCCAAAGAGCACACAGGTGCCGCGCTCCCGCCAGTCGAGGATGCGGGAAAACACTTCCGCGCCGACAATCAGCGCCTTTTTGTGCGAACCGGAACAAATGAATTTGTCGGCAATGGCGAGCGCATGGACAAAGCCGCTACACACCGCCTGCACGTCAAAGGCGGTCGCGCCCTTGTTGCCCAGCGCGCCCTGCAACATGCAGGCCGTGCTGGGAAAAATGTAATCGGGCGTGGAGGTGGCGACGATGATCAGATCCGGTTCGTCCGCCGTCATGCCCGCCATTTCCAACGCCGCGCGCGACGCGATTTCCGCCATCCGGCTGGCGGTTTCGCCTTCGCCCGCCAGATGGCGGAAACGGATGCCAGTGCGCTCGACAATCCAGGCGTCGCTGGTGTCAATGCCGCGCGCCGCCAGTTCGTCATTGCTGACGGGCGAACCCGGCAGGTAGCCGCCCGTTCCGGTAATGCGCGCAAACATCAGGCGTTCTCCCCACCCGTGGCAGGCGTTATGCCCTGACGTTGGCGCAAATTCGCCAGACAGGCGCTGATGCGTTCCACCACATGATTGTTCGCCGCTTCATAGGCGCGGACAATCGCCTGTTCAAAGGCAAAGGCGTCCGCCGAACCGTGGCTTTTGATGCTCACGCCGCGCAGCCCCAGCAGACTGGCGCCGTTGTAGCGCCGATGATCAAAGCGCGTCTTGAAGTGTTTCAACACTGGTAAGGCCGCCAGCGCCGCCAGACGGGTCAGAAGATTGCGACTGAATTCCTGCTTCAACGACTGCGCCAGCATCTGCGCCAGACCTTCGGAAACCTTCAGGGCGACATTGCCGACAAAACCGTCGCAGACCACCACATCGGCCTCGCCTTTGTAAATACCGTCGCCTTCGATATTGCCGATGAAGTTCAGGCCGGAATTTTTCAGGAGTTCTCCGGCCTGTTTGACCACTTCGTTACCCTTGATGTCTTCCGAACCAATGTTCAACAGCCCCACGGACGGCGCGGCCTTGTGGTCAAGCGCGGCGGCGAGCATCGCGCCCATGATGCCAAACTGCAACAGGTGTTCCGCCGTGCAATCGACGTTCGCGCCCAGATCCAGCATATAGACATGCCCGTTCATGGTCGGCATGACCGGGCAAAGCGCCGGACGGTCAATCTCCGGCAGCATTTTCAGCACAAAGCGCGACATGGCCATCAGGGCTCCGGTATTGCCCGCCGAAACCGAAGCCTGCGCCGCGCCTTCCTTGACCAGATTCAGCGCCAGACGCATGGAGGATTTTTTGCGGTTTTTCAGCGCCAGCGTCGGCGATTCATCCATCGCCACCACTTCATCGGCATGAAGGACGCGGGCGCGCTGCGCCAGATCCGGATGCCGCGCCAGCAATGGCGCCAGCAGGTCGGATTGACCGACCAGCACAACCTGCGCGGCGTCATGTGCGCGCAAAAAGGCAAGCGCCGCCGGAACCGTCACACTCGGGCCGAAATCCCCGCCCATGCAGTCGATGGCAATGCTAATGGCGTCAGAAGACATGCTTACTCCGCTGAATTCCGGTTCGCTTCCGGCAGGCGCGCAACGCCTTTGCGGACATAGCCGTCAACCAGGCCAGCGACCGCGCGTCCGGATGAAATCGCGTGTAGAAGAAAGGCGGGTGTCCGGATCGCATGAACCCGCCGGAAGCACCCGCCTTGCGCGTGTTGCAAAATCAGGCGTCCTTGCCCTTCAGAACCTGTTTTCCCCGGTAAAACCCGGTGGGGGAAATATGATGCCGACGGTGTGTTTCGCCCGTAACCGGCTCCACCGCCAGCGGCGGCGCGTTCAAAAAATCATGGGCGCGATGCATACCGCGCTTGGAGGGTGATTTTTTGTTTTGTTGTACAGCCATTTAAAAACTCCTGACAAATTTAATGATGCTTCAAGGCCGCCAGAGCGGCAAACGGATGCGTCTGCCCGCTGTCCGCCGCCACAGGCAGCGCGCATTCAGCATGACGCGGCGCGATGGGCAAGGACAACAGCACTTCGTCCTCAACCAGCGCATCCACCGCCAGCGCGCTGCCAGGCGGCAAAATATCCACGCTGTCGTCTTCCATTTCCTCCTGGGTCGGCGTACTGTCTTCCGACGCCGGTTCCAGAAGGCGGTCAATGACCAAATCATGCGCCACCGCGTCCAGGCAACGCTGGCAAACCAACTGCAAACGTCCCGTCACCTGCAAACGCAAACGCGCCTGACCCTGAATGCCGACGACGCCAGAGAGTCGGTAATCCACCCACCCTTCCGTTTGCGCCAGCATGTCCGCCAGACGACGCAATTTCGCCAAGGCCAGACGCCCTTTGAGACAACCCGCTTCGCGGGCAAAGCGATAAGCATCCAGCATGAAAAGCGCGCGCACTGTTGCGACAAAGGCGCTGATGATATTATTTTTAACCCTGTTCGTCAAAACTGCGTCAAGGCGCGGTATTTATTCAGCCTCTCGCCATGTCCATTTCGCCGCCGCCCACACTGGTGCTGGCCTCCGCCTCGCCCTTTCGCCGCGAACTCCTTGCCCGTCTGGGGCTGCCTTTTCAGGTTGTCGCCCCCGATTGCGACGAAACCGCTTATCCCGGCGAAAATCCGGAGATACTGGCTCTTCGTCTCGCGGAAGCCAAGGCGCGGGCGGTGCTTGCGTCCAATCCTGAACAATTTGCCGACGCGCTGATTATCGGCAGCGATCAGGTCGCCGTCTGCAAGGGCAAAATCTATGGCAAACCCGGCAACCACGCCGCCGCCGTCGCCCAACTCCGCAAACTTTCCGGTCGGTGCGTCAATTTTTTCACCGGCCTGTGTCTGCTGGATCAGAGGACAGGAGGGCTTGCCCGTCTTGTCGGCGTTCCTGCCTTCGTCACTTTCCGCAATCTCTCCGACGCTGAAATCGAAGCCTATCTGGCCCGCGAACCCGCCTACAACTGCGCGGGTTCCGCCAAATCCGAAGGTCTGGGCATCGCGCTGATCGCCAAAATGGAGGGAACAGACCCCAACGCCCTCATCGGTCTGCCGCTCATCGCGCTCTGCGACCTGCTGCGCGCGGCGGGCGTCGCCATTTTGTAGAAATTACGCATGGACAACATCGGCGCGCTGTATCTGATTCCTGTCCCGCTTTGCCTAGCGCCGGACGCGCCATCGCTCCATGCCGCCCTGCCGGCTCCGGCGTTGGCGAAGATGCGGGAACTGCGGCATTTCGTGGTCGAACAGGCGAAAAGCGCGCGCGCCGTATTGAAATGCCTGCACATGCCTGTCCCCTTGCAGGAACTATTGCTTGCCGAACTCAACGAACACACGCCGAAAAGCGCGTTGCCAGGTCTGCTTGATCCGCTGTTGCAAGGACAGGACATGGGGCTGATGTCGGAAGCCGGTTGTCCCGCCGTTGCCGACCCCGGCGCGCAACTGGTGGCGCTGGCGCAGCGCAGAGGCATTCGCGTCGTTCCCCTGATCGGCCCTTCTTCCCTTCTGCTCGCCCTGATGGCCTCCGGCCTGAACGGCCAGCGTTTCGCCTTTCACGGCTACCTGCCCGCCAAAGCGGAAGAACGCGGTCGCACCATCCGCGCGCTGGAAAAGGAATCCCGTCTTCGCCAGCAAACGCAAATTTTCATCGAAACGCCCTATCGCAACCTGACGCTCTTCACCGCCCTGCTGCAACACGCCCGCTCCGACACCCTACTCTGCCTCGCCACCGACCTCACCCTGCCCGACGAATCCATCCGCACCCACACCATCCGCGACTGGCGCGCCCAACCCCTGCCGGATTGCGACCGCCGCCCTGCTGTCTTTGTCCTCCTCGCGGGCAGTGAATCCGCCCGCACCGCAGTGGCGCGGAAATGACGGCGAATCTCCCTCACGAATTGATCGGATTCCTGACCGCCGCACCCTGATCCAGCGCCAGTTCAACCCAATACCTTATGCCCACGGGCAGGGCGGCGTCGTTGAAATCGTAGTGGGGATCATGCAGGACGCAGCGGGCGCGTTCCGGCATGGCGGGGTCTGCCGCGGGGCCGTTGCCCAGCCAGACATAGCAGCCGGGCTTTTCTTGCAGCAGGTAGGAAAAATCCTCGGCGGTCATCGAGGGCGGCAGGTCGGTGAACACGTTTTCACGGCCCAGCGCCTTTTGCGCGGCGCGACGGCAGATTTCAGCCTCGTTCGCCGTATTCAGCGTGGGCGGATACAGGTGGGTGAATCGCGCTTCAATCTGCGCGCCAAAACTTGCCGCAATCCCCGCGCACAAACGAAGAATGGCGGCTTCCGCCTGATCCTGCACCCTTTTTTCAAAACTGCGTATCGTGCCGCGCAGCAACACTTCGTCCGGCAGCGCATTCCAGGCCGATCCGGCATGGAACTGGGTGATGCTGACCACGGCGGCATCCAGCGGTGAAAGATTGCGCGCGGTTACGGTTTGCAGGGCCGTCACCAGATGACTGGCGGCGACAATGCTGTCCACGCCTTGCTGCGGCAAAGCGGCGTGTCCGCCCTGGCCTTGCACCCGAATTTCCAGTCGGCATGTGCTCGCCATCACCGGGCCGCGATGCACCGCCATTGTCCCGATCGGTAGCCCCGGCCAGTTATGCAGGCCATAGACGGCTTCCACGGGAAACGCCTTGAACAATCCGTCCGCCAGCATGACCGCCGCGCCGCCTTCGGCTTCTTCGGCGGGTTGAAAGATAAAGGCGATGCTGCCGGAAAAATCGGGATGCGCCGCCAGAACCCGCGCCGCGCCCAGCAGCATGACGGTATGCCCGTCATGTCCGCAGGCGTGCATCCTGCCCGCGTGGACGGAGCGATGCGCGAAGCCGTTTTGCTCCTGCACGGGCAGGGCGTCCATGTCGGCGCGCAGACCCGTCATGCGTCCTGCGCCCTTCTTTCCCTGCAACACGCCCACCACGCCGGTTTTCGCCAGACCGCAACGCACGTCCAGTCCATAACGCGCCAGCTCGCGCGCCACGATGTCGGCGGTGCGCGTTTCCTGAAACGCCAGTTCCGGATGCGCGTGCAGATCACGACGCAAGGCGACCAGTTCAGCCAGCGCGCTTTCATTTATCATTTTGTGTTCCTTGTTCCGGCGAAACCCTGCTGCGAATGTGGTAGGTCAGTTCCGTTGCCTCCGGAATATCCCGCGTCTCCCCGAGACCGATCAAATGCGGGGCGACAAAAAAGGGTAGCGCGTTCGACAGGGTCGGGGGCAGGATCGGAAACTCGGCGTGGTTATAGGCCAACCAGTTCATTTCCCAAACGCCAAACAGAATGCGGCGCAGGGCGCGCGCCTTGTCGGGTGCGGGCTTTTCCAGATGCAGGACACGGCACACATCGGCGGGATCGACGGGAATCCAGGCATAGCCCGGCATATAAAATTCGGCGCGGCAATGCGCGGCGAGGGTGACATCTTCACCTTCCACGCCCAAACAGGCCGCCAGACGCGAAGGACCGATGCGTTGTCCGAACACCCGCCGCGCCGGAATGCCGATGGCGCGACAGAGCGCGACAAAGAGGCCATTGATGTCAGCGGAACGCCCGCCATAGCGTTGTTCATTGATCTGCCGATGCGCGTCGCCCATGCCGCAAGACGGGAGCGTCGGGTCGTAGACGCTTTGGTCGATCACCCAGGCAAACAGGGCGCGCGCCTGCGCCAACGGGTCGATGATGCGCCCGACGATCCGCAACGCCAGTCCATGCGCCGCGCCCGCGTTGGGCAGTTGCGCGGTCTCCTGCAAGCTCTGGCGCAGGATGTCGTCACGTTCCGGCGGTCGGGTGCGCCGGGAAACATCGAAATGTCGATCCGCCGTCGTCAGCGTGGCGGCAATTTCCAGATGCGGCGCAACGCCGTCCGGCCAGTCGCAAAAAAAAGCTTCCAGTTCGCCGTCCGGTAGACGATGCAGGCCGCAACGGGAAAAATTGCCCTGCCAATGCAAGGCTGGATTGCGCTGATACAGCGGCTCCTGCGGCTTTGGCAAAGGCAGCCAGAGCCGCAATGGCGCGGTTTGCGCGGGCATTTGCGCGGAAAAAGTCAGGGCAAAGGAATGCCAGTCTTCCGGCAATACAGGCGCTTTGACGGGTGGCAACCGGGTTGCCGAAGAGCCTTTCGGCGCGGCATCCAGCACGGAATTTTTCGCCGTGGTTTGTACGCCGGTCGCCACTCCGGATGCGGATTTTCCGACCTTCTTCGCCGCCGCCTTTTTGGGTTCTTCCGCCGCCAAAGCCGTCGGCATCGCCAAAGCTAACGCCGTAGCCGCTAGAAAAGCGCGTCGCTTCCTGCGTTGCTTGTCGCTTGTTACACCCATCCTGCAAACACTCTTTCTTTCTCCACATCCGGTTTTCCCGCACACGGATTCCCGCCGTCGAATCGTGTCGGGCATACTAAAGCCTGGGACGCAAAGCGACAACCCGGTTGAGCAAACCCCTGAAAAGAAAAAGCCCGACGTTGCCGTCGGGCCGGATTCGGATCGCCCGAAGACGATCCTTATTGTAGCAACGGCTCTCACCCCGGAAAGCTACAAATAACATTATTGTACATCCTGCACAACTTTATGGCAATACGAAGGCAAAAAATGACATATACACTGGGCCTGGATATTGGCATCGCGTCTATAGGTCGGTGTCTACTGGCGGAAGATCACATCATTGATTTGGGGGTACGCGCCTTTGACAAGGCCAAAACCGCCAAGGAAGGCGAATCTCTGAACAAGATGCGGCGGGATGCACGGCTCATGCGCCACCGACTCTCCCATCGCGCGGAACGACTCAAGAAGCTGGCGCGGGTCATTTACCACCTCGTCAAACATCGCGGGTTTCACTGGGTGAGCAAAGCAGAAGAAAAAGCGGCGGAATCTGACACCAAGAGCGAAGGCGGCAAGGTCAAACAAGGGCTGGCGTCCACCCGCAGGCGGATGGAAGAAAAAAACTACCGTAGCGCAGCAGAAATGGTGCTCGCGGAATTTCCGCAAGCTCAACGCAATAAGCGAGGCGAATACAACACGGCTCTCCCACGCATCCTGCTGGGACAGGAACTCAAAGATCTGTTCATAGCGCAACGAGGACTTGGCAACACATATGCCGATACTGTGTTGGAGGTCGCCATTCTCGGAGATGGCGACCGCAAAAACGGACTTTTCTGGCTGCAAAAACGAGCAATCTCTGGCGAAGAATTACTCGAAAGGGTGGGGCCGTGTATTTTCGAGAAGAGCGAAAAACGTGCGCCCAAGGCCAGACCGCCGAACGCCATGTCTGGCTTACCAAGCTCAACAACTTGCGGATTGTGGTGGATGGCACAACCCGCCTACTCAATCCTGCAGAACGTCGAATCGCCTTGCCCTTGCCTTATGCCGAAGGAAATGAAAGTAAAGGGTTGACCTACAAGCAATTGCATAGCGCCCTGGTTGAGGAAGGCTTGCTGCCGGAAAGCTTCAAGTTCTCCGGGATGACTTACCCAAGCGCACGACAAACCACAGAAAACAAGGCAAAAGACCCGGAAGGCGACGCACTCATCAATCTACATCATTGGCATACTTTGCGCAAAAAACTGAAAGGCAGTGGTCTAGATATTGTCGTCACGAGATATTAGGGCGTGTTCACACTACCGCCGAAGTATGGTATGCTTGAGGTATGGAACTTACCGAAGCACAATACCGCCTGATAGAAGACTGCCTGCCGCGCCAACGCGGCAACGTCAGCTTGTCG
>JAIRZG010000145.1 GCA_031267345.1 Zoogloeaceae bacterium | reverse complement strand
CTCTTTTGGCGCGCGTATTTTTTCCAGCACAAGTGCAGTATTCGCCGCATAGGTGTAGCGGCTCGCATTTGAAATCCTTCCGGCTCACAATCGAAGCGATTTTCAGCTCAAATTATCTGCAACTGACAGGCGCATTCTGCTTGAATTAACTGCAAGCGAGCTTGCATTCCATCCGGGCAAGCTCGCATTTCATTTCCGCGTGCTCACATTATCTGCAATTGACAAGTATCGAACACTGTCCAACAAAGGAAGGTTCCAGCGTCATTCGCAGCCGAACCGCTACGGTAAGCAATGGTTCTGATTGAAGATCGTTTTTCTTGATATTTTTTATAATCATCTATTTATACGTATGCTTCATTCTTTTTGAATATAATTTCGTCCATTTATCCCGAAAGGATAATTTGTAATAACAACCGTGTATTTTTTACATCTTTTTTACGCGCTCCTGAAACGATTACCTTGTTATCATATCAAATCTTTTGTCTTCTGTTCCACAAACCCTATGCCCCAGACACACATGTTCCGCTTGCACGTCCTGCTGGTCAAGGACGACAGTGACACCCGCCATGTTCAGCGCATTGCGAAAGAGGCGGGACTCAGCATGAAAATCTGTGCTGTCGACGCGCTTGACGGCACGATACAGCGCGCCCTGAAGAACGGCATATTCGACGCCGTGCTGCTCAATCTCTTTTTGCCCCTCAGCAGACAGGGGTTGGACATTCTTTCGCGTCTGAACCAGCGCGCGCCGGACACGCCCATCCTCGTGTTCACGGACTGCGACGACGATGAAACCACCCTGCAATTCGTGCGTGAGGGCGCGCAGGATTGCCTGATCAAGGACGCCTGCGACGCGCGTTTGCTGATACGCGCCATCCGTTACGCCATCGAGCGCAACAGTATGCAGGCGACGCTGCGCGCCCTTTGTCTTCTGGATGATCTGACCGGCGTCTATAATCGACGCGGGTTTACAACCTTGGCGCAGCACCAGATGCAGATCGCGCGGCGCCGCCAAATCGGATTTTTCCTGATCTTCATCGACCTTGACGGCATGAAGCAAATCAATGACAACAGCGGTCACGTTGCGGGCGACCAGGCGTTGATCGCCATTTCGCAACTGCTCGCCTTCACTTTTCGCGGATCCGACATCGTGGCGCGCATGGGCGGCGATGAATTTGCCGTCATTGCCTGCGATAACGACGCTTTCATCCCCGACAGCGCCGCGCCCATCATCGCCCGTCTGGAAAACGCCATTGAGCGACACAACAAACGCCACTTCGATGAGACCCCGCTTTCCATCAGTTGCGGCGCCATTCTTTTTGATCCGGACGAAAACAAAACCCTGGAGCAGATGTTGAAAGAAGCCGACGACATCATGTACGCCAACAAACGCCAGAAAAAAAACGTGTCAGCGTCAGGAACAGGCACTGGAGCAAATTCCGGCGTGACGCCCCGAATGTTGTAGGGGCGACCTGTGCTCGCCCGCAACGGTTATCCCCACGCGCCCGACGCCTGCCCCGGATGCCTGCCCCCCATATATGAATATACGTTTTTCTTCCTTTCCGGGATGCTTTGGCCTCTATAGAATCGCCTCTCCCGTGCCCTGCCGCACGATTTTTTCAGGAGAGCATGTCATGACGCAGAAGAACACACCCATCAATCCCCAACGCCGTTCGCTGTTGCGCGCCGTCGGTTCCGCCGCGCTGACCGCGCCTTTGATCGGACTTGGCGAACGCGCCTGGGCGCAACAGGCGGCACCCCAAAAACTGACGCCGCTGACCTTCGCCTGGAGTCAGGTTTCCTTTTGCCTGACGCCGATCGCCGTCGCCAAGGAAACCGGCATTTTCGAGAAAAACGGGCTGGACGTGACGCTCACCAATTATTCCGGCTCGAACGATCAATTGCTGGAATCGCTCTCGACCGGCAAGGCGGACGCGGCCGTCGGGATGATTTACCGCTGGCTGAAGCCGCTGGAATCCGGATTCGATGTCAAGATCGTCGCCGGCGTACACGGCGGATGCGTGCGGCTGATCGCCTACAAACCCACAGGCATCACAAAACTGGAACATCTGCGGGGCAAATCGATCGGCGTACCCGATCTGGCGCAGCCCGCCAAGCATTTTTTCTCCGTTTACCTGAAACGCAACGGCATCGACCCCGAACGCGACGTAACCTGGAAAGCCTATCAGGCCGATTTGATGGGGCTGGCGGCGGAAAAAGGCGAAATCCACGCGATTGCCTACAGCGATCCGACCCTGTACCGCATTGAGCGGGATACCAAGGCCGGTTTCGTGCATCTGGCGACCAATACCGATCCGCCTTATCAGGACAAAACCTGCTGCGTCATCGGCGTGGGCGGACGGCTCGTCAAAAGCAATCGCCCCGCCGTAGCCGCGCTGGCAAAGTCGCTGGTCGAAGCCTATGACTGGACGAACACGCACCAGGAAGAAGGCGCGAAGATTTTCCAGAAATACGCGGCCAACCTGACGGTGGAAGACTTGAAGCATCTCTACAAACAACTCACGCTGCATGCGCATCCGGTTCATACGGATCTGCGCGATCAACTCGCGTTTTTCGCGCAGGATTTCAAGGATCTGGGCGTGCTGAAACCAACCACCGATCCCCAGAAGTTCGCCGACCACATCTTCGCCGATGTGCTGTAAATAAAACCCTGTGGCGGGCGGCGGTGCGCAAAACGCCCCGCCCAGCCATTGTCAGAAAGAGAGAATCCACCATGAGCGCCAGTGCCACGCTCGAACGCTTGCCGACAGGGGAGCCGCCGCTGGAACCGCCGGACATCTCCATCCTGAACCCGCCCGGCGCGCTGCAAGCATCGAAAATACCCATCGCGGCGTATGCGGCGAACAATCCGTGGAAGAAGAATTTCCGTTTTTATTGGTTCGGTCTGCTGGCCATCGCCGCCTGGGGGTTGCTCGGTGCGATTACACTGGCATGGCCGAACCAACCTGCCGGTTTCGAGGACTGGGCCTACACCGCCGAGTTCGGCATCGCCGCGCTGGTCGTCGCGGCGCTGTGGCTCTTCTTCACGATCTCGGCGAGCGTCCGGAACGGTTTCCTGCAACGCGCCAGCAATCTTTTCCGCCACAGCGCGCCCTGGATCGTAGTGTCCGCCCTCCTCCTGACGCTGTGGGAAATTCTCACCGCCAAAACAGGCGTGCTGCCGCCGCCTTTCTTCGCGCCGCCGTCCAGCCTCATCGACGTCTACCTCAGCGATTACGCGCGCCTGGCCGACAGCGCCTACAACTCGATCAAACTGCTGCTCGAAGGCGTGGCCTGGGGCGCGGCGGTGGGATTCACGATAGGCGTCTCCATCGGCTGGTCGCGCACGGTCAATTACTGGGTGCATCCGTTGCTGCGCTTTCTCGGCCCCTTGCCGCCCACGGCTTTGCTGCCGATCGCCTTCTACTTTTTCCCGTCGAGCCATGCGGCTTCCGTCTTCCTCATCGCGCTGGCGACGGGCTTCCCGGTGGCGATCCTGTCATGGTCGGGCGTGGCGGGCGTCAACAAAGCCTATTACGACGTGGCGCGCACCATGGGCGCTTCCGAATGGTTCCTGATTTTCCGCGTCGCCATTCCCGCCGCCCTGCCGCAAGTCTTCGTCGGGCTTTTCATGGGCTTCGGCGCCTCTTTCGTCGTATTGATCGTGGCCGAGATGATGGGCGTCAAATCCGGCCTGGGCTGGTATCTCACTTGGGCGCAAGGCTATGCCGCCTACGTCAACATGTACGGCGGGCTGATCGTTATGACCATCCTCTTTTCCAGCCTCATTTCGCTGCTTTTCACCGTGCGCGACCGCGTACTCGTCTGGCAAAAGGGAATCGTCAAATGGTAGGAGCCGCCGCGAAAAAACCGCTTCCCGAAGAAAGCGCGGCGAATGCGGCGGCGCGCGGCGCATCGAAAATCCGCGTGGAAAGGGTGAGCCACGGGTACGATGCGCCCGATGGCCGCCTGGAAGTGCTGGAAAACGTCGATCTCGACGTCGCGCCCGGCGAGTTCGTCGCCCTCCTCGGCCCCAGCGGTTGCGGAAAATCGACGCTCCTGCGCCTCGTCGCCGGGCTGGAATCGCCTTCTGCGGGCACGATCTCCCAAGACGGCGCGCCGATCATCCGCCCCGATCCCTCGCGCATCGTGGTATTCCAGGATCCGACGCTCTTTCCGTGGCGCACGGTCTGGGACAACGTCGCGCTCGGCCTGCAAGCGCAGGGCATCTTGAAACAGGAAAAAGGCAGGGTCGATGCCGCCCTGCGGAAAGTCGGGCTGGAAGGCTTCACCAAAGCCTATCCCCATCAACTCTCCGGCGGCATGGCACAGCGCGTCGCCCTCGCGCGGGCGCTGGTCAACAACCCGAAACTCCTGATTCTCGACGAACCGTTGGGCAAGCTCGATTCGCTCACGCGGCTGGAAATGCAGGGCGAACTCGTCTCGCTCTGGCAAAAGAATGGTTTCTCGGTATTGCTCGTCACCCACGATGTCGAAGAAGCCCTGTTTCTTGCGCAACGTGTCGTCATCTTCAGCCCGCGCCCGGCGAAAATCATCACCGAAATCGTCATCGACCGCCCCTATCCGCGCCACCGCGACGACCCGGTGCTCACCGGCTTGCGGCACGAGGTGCTGAACCAGCTGGGACTGGGAAAAAGCTGGTAGGGCGTCAGGTATCCGGGCATTGCTGTCGGTTCAGGGCAATGTTCTGCCATAACCAACGTCTTGTAAACGGAACGGCTACCCCCCGCTCTCCAACGCTCCTCCATAAGGGGAGAGTTGGAGAGTGGTGCGTTACTGCGCCGGAGGGAATCGAAAACAGCTTCCTCTACGCACGGAACGACGAATTTCAGTTTGCACAGACCTTCCCTGACGTCGCGTTTTCATTTTTTCAGGCAGGCTTGCAATTCTTTCTTGCTGGCATACTGCGTAAAATAGTCGATAAAACACCCGGCCTGTTTTTTGCGTGTTTTGGGCAGGTTATCAATGAATGGTTTCACTTCCGTAAAAGACCAGTGGAATTCCGTGCGGTCGCCTGCCGCCTGAATGGCTTTTTGCACATGCTGTAGCGGCGTTTTCGGGTCTGCCAGCCAGATGATGAAGGCCATGATGATCTTATCGCCTTTATCTGCGTCCGCATGCGCCTGTAGCGCCTTGGCGCGCTGGACGGCTTCTTCGTTGCGGCCAAGAATCAAGGCGGCCTCCGCAGCGTTGGCCAGCGCGGAGGTGACATCCATATCATTGCCGAAACGTTGCGCCACGTCATCGTAAATGGCGATGGCTTCCTCGAGCTTGTCCGCCTGATGGTTCAGCGCCTTGCCCTTGTGGAGAAGCGCCCGGCCAACCTGTTTTTGCACTTCCGGATCCTGGTCATCGCCAAAACGCTGCGCGATTTCGTCATAACCTTCAATACTCTCGTGGGCGTCGTGCATCTTGTAGGCGTCGAGCAACAAGGCGATGAGAATGGATTTGAGCTTCCGGTCAGCTTCTTCCGGCGACAGCAGGGACAAGGATTCTGTTTTCT
>JAIRZG010000078.1 GCA_031267345.1 Zoogloeaceae bacterium | reverse complement strand
CATGCGGGTCTCCTGATCAAACAACGATATTCACCAGCCGCCCCGGCACGACCACTACTTTTTTGGCGGGTTTGCCGTCCATGAATTTCTGCGCGGCTTCCGAATTCAGCGCGGCGGCTTCGATGGCGGTTTTGTCGGCATGGGCGGCGATTGTAAGGCTGCCGCGCAGTTTGCCGCCCACCTGAATCATGAGTTCGACTTCATCCTGCGCCAGCGCGTCCGGATCAGCCTGTGGAAAGGCCGCGCGCGCCGCGTCCGCGCCCGGCTTCAGTTCGGCGTAAAGCGTCTGCCCGATGTGCGGGACAATCGGAAAGAGCATCAGGGCGACGGCCTCGAATGCTTCCTGCGCCAGCGCGTGTCCGGCGGCATCGGACAAATCCGTCTTGTCGCAGGCGTTCAAAAGCTCCATGACGGCGGCAATGGCGGTGTTGAATTGCTGGCGGCGACCATAATCATCGCGCGTCTTGTTGATGGTCTGGTGCAGCTTGCGGCGCAGGTCTTTCTGGCTTTCCGTCAATCCGGCGTTGCCGGAGGAGGCGGCGGTCACACCCCGGCGGACATGCGTATGCGCGAGTTTCCACACCCGGCGCAGGAAGCGGTAAGCGCCTTCCACGCCCACGTCCGACCATTCCAGCGACTGATCGGGCGGCGCGGCGAACATCATGAACAGCCGCACCGTATCCGCGCCATACTGGTCGATCAAGGTCTGCGGGGCGATGCCGTTGTTCCTGGACTTGGACATTTTTTCAATGCCGCCGATGACGACCGGTTGCCCGTCGACCTTTAACGTCGCGCCCGCGGGACGACCGCGTTCGTCGGTTTTGATTTCCACTTCCGCCGGATTGAACCACTGTTCTTTGCCGTTCGCGTCCCGCCGATAAAAGGTGGGCGCAACCACCATGCCCTGCGTCAGCAGGTTTTTGAAAGGTTCGGCAAGGCGAATCAGGCCGGCATCGCGGATAAGCCGGGTGAAAAAGCGGGCGTAGAGCAGATGCAAAATGGCGTGCTCGATGCCGCCGATGTATTGGTCAATGCCGCCCGCGCACCAGTACTCCACGCGCGTATCCAGCATGGCTTCGTCGTTATCCGGACAGGCGTAACGCAAAAAATACCAGGAAGACTCGACAAAGGTGTCCAGCGTATCCGTTTCGCGCCGCGCGGGTTTGCCGCACTTCGGACAGGTGGTTTCGTAGAACTCCGGCATTTTGGCGAGCGGCGAACCCGCGCCGGTGATGTCCACGTTTTCCGGCAGACGCACGGGCAGTTCATTGTCCGGCACGTGCACGTCGCCGCACTGTTCGCAATGCACGATGGGTATCGGGCAGCCCCAGTACCGCTGGCGCGAAATGCCCCAGTCGCGCAGCCGCCACTGCACCTCCCTTTCGCCCAGTTCCAGTTTGGCGAGGTCGGCGGCGATGGCTTCCACCGCCGCCGCATGGGCGAGACCGTCGTATTTGCCGGAATTGACGCAAACGGCGCGGCTTTTGTCGCCATACCATTCCTGCCAGCCGTCGAGCGAAAACGTTTCATTCGCCGCGCCGATCACCTGTTTGA
Organism: Zoogloeaceae bacterium; assembly: GCA_031267345.1. Taxonomy (GTDB): domain Bacteria; phylum Pseudomonadota; class Gammaproteobacteria; order Burkholderiales; family Rhodocyclaceae; genus Azovibrio. The sequence goes on along the minus strand of JAIRZG010000078.1, from coordinate 10,699 downwards.
TGGGCAGACCGTATTTCTGCGCGAAGGCAAAATCACGCTCATCGTGCGCCGGAACCGCCATCACCGCGCCTTCGCCGTAGCGCATCAGCACGTAATTGCCGACCCAGACCGGAATTTTTTCGTCGGTGAGCGGATGCCGCGCAAACAGGCCGGTTGGCATTCCCTTTTTTTCCATGGTCGCCAGATCCGCCTCGGCGACGCTGCCTTTTTTGCATTCTTCGATGAAGGCGGCAAGCTCCGGGGTGTTTTCCGCCGCGCGGGCGGCGAGCGGATGTTCGGCGGCGACAGCGACAAAGGTGACGCCCATCAGGGTGTCGGCGCGGGTGGTAAACACCCAGAGTTTTTGCGTTTCGCCATCCTGCTCAAAGGGAAAGGCCAGACGCACGCCGACGCTTTTACCAATCCAGTTTTTCTGCATCAGACGCACCCGCTCCGGCCATCCGGTCAGGGTATCCAGACTGCTCAGCAATTCTTCGGCATAGGCGGTGATCTTCATGTAGTACATGGGAATCTCGCGCTTTTCCACCAGCGCGCCGGAGCGCCAGCCGCGTCCGTCGATCACCTGCTCATTCGCCAGCACGGTTTGATCGACCGGATCCCAATTGACCGCGCCGAGCTTCTTGTAAATCAGCCCCTTCTCGAACAGGCGGGTAAACAGCCATTGCTCCCAACGGTAATATTCCGGTCTACAGGTCGTGAGTTCGCGTCGCCAGTCAATCGACAGTCCCAGCAACTGAAGCTGCTGCTTCATGCAGTCGATATTCTGGTAAGTCCAGTCTGCGGGCGACGCCTTGTTCGCCAGCGCCGCGTTTTCCGCCGGCATTCCAAAGGCGTCCCAGCCCATCGGCTGCAACACGTTTTCGCCCAGCATCCGGTGATAACGCGCCAGCACGTCGCCGATGACGTAATTCCGCACATGTCCCATGTGCAACTTGCCGGAAGGATAAGGGAACATGCAAAGACAATAATATTTGGGCTTGTCGTCCGCCTCAAGGGCGCGATCCGCAGCGGTAGCCTGCCAGTGCGTGCGGGCGGCGCGTTCAATTTCGGCGGGGATATATTTTTCCTGCATAAGCGTCATTTTCTCGGAAAAGAAACAAAGGCCGACATTCTCGCATAACGGAAGACGGATGGCGGAAGATGGAAGGCGGTAAAGTCAGGAATGATCCGCGCGATCATTTCATGATCCGCCCGCCCATATTTCCGGGACGGTCGCAAGTCGAAGACCTGGGCGAAGTCTTCGGCATGGGTGCGACCACCGTCGTGACGGTCGCAACCTCGTATCGCGTAGGACGCCCCGTCTTGCGGATGACCGGACAGGCCGTCAATTCGTCCAGGAGGCGCGGCAGCGCCACTTCCAGGACATCAATGCCGCCAGCGCGCGGTTTTGCCTCTGTTCGTCATTCGGGCGAATGGCGTTTGTCTCCTGGTACGTCCCTTGCTTTTATGGCTTGGAATTTTATTTATCGGGCTTGGCATCATGAGCATTCAACTGGTTTCCGCATCGGCGTCTGTGGGCAATCCGCTTGCCGGAACCGCTCTGGAGGGCGCTGCCGAAGCGGGCGGGTTTTCCGGCTTGATGGGGCTGTTGCTGACGGGCGCGGGAAAAGGCGACGCGGCGGCGGTCGATCTCGCGGCGCTGCTCTCCGGCAAAGATGTGGCGGATACGCCGGAAGCCGCGTTGCAGGCGGTTTTGGCGCGGCTGATGCAGCAGTCGACAACGAACCCGGCGCAGGTCGAAGCGGCGCAAGGCGCGTTGGCTTCGGTCATTTCGGACGACGCGCAATTGCTGGCGGAACCGATCGCGCCGGACGACGCAGCGTTGCCGCCGCCCTTGCCGAATGGTCTGCAAACGGCGTTGTCGGACGCTGAAAAACGTCCGGCGCAAAGTGCGGAAGAAACCGCGATTTCCTTGCTGGGCGCGCTCTCGACGCCGATTGAAGCGCCGCAGGAAATCCTGCTGCGCCTGACGCCGGACATGCGCGGGTCGCAATCCGCCGCCGAGCTGGCGGGTATGACCAACGGACAAATCGCGCTCGCCCTGACCGGGAAGGATACGGAAGTTTTGTCGCAGAAGTCGGCAAATCTTGCCGCAGACGCGGAAGATTTCGTACAGACATTGCGCGAAAGTCTCCTGCATAGCCAACCCCGGAATCCGCTGCCCGCAGGCGTTTTTACGAGCGCGACGAATGCGGGTGGAATGCGTCCGGACGCGTTGACGACGCCGTTGTCTTCGTCGGCCTGGGCGCAGGAATTTGGCGAAAAAATTGTCTGGATGGCGAGAAATGATCAGCATCTGGCGCGCTTGAGCCTGTATCCCGCGCATCTGGGGCCATTGTCCGTCACCCTGAATCTGGACGCGGATAAAGCCACCGCCATATTTACCGCCGCCACGCAGGAAGCGCGTCAGGCCATTGAAGACGCCTTGCCGCGTTTGCGCGAAATGCTTGCGGCGGCGGGCGTTGCGCTGGGGCAGACGGATGTGGGCATGGAAGAGAAACCGACGAACACGTCCAATGAGCAACAGGCGCAACACGCCGCGCTGCGTGAATCCCGACGCCAACAGGGCAGGGATGCGCCAGAGGGCGACGATGAGACTATACTGGAAACCCGTTTGTCCGCTGAAGCGTCCGGTCGTCTGCGACAGGGCGCGGGTATGGTGGATTTGTTCGCCTGAGGCGGACGTTGAATCAAGGAAAGGATACTGAACTCATGGCTGCCAAAGACGCCGCGCTGGCGCCCGCGCCCGCCGGGGAAGCGCCCAGAAAAGGTAAAAAACTGCTGATCATCGTCGTGGCGTTAAGCGTGACGTTGGCGCTCATCGTTGCGGTCGTATTGGCGTTATTGCTGACCGTCAAGGGAGGCGACGACGCAGGCGAGGACGACGAAGACGCGCAGGAAGTGGTCCAGAAAGGCAATACTGACGCGCCGCCGATTTTTATCGCGCTGGACCCCTTTACGGTCAATCTGGCGCATACGCCGGATGATGGCGATCGCTACATGCAGCTGACGATTTTCCTGGAAGTCGAAAGCCTTGCGGCGGACACGACGGTCAAGGCCCGGATGCCGCGCATTCGCAACGATGTCACCCTGATTATGTCGGGCAAAACGGCTGCCGAACTCATGACCCGCGAGGGCAAGGAGGCGTTGGCGCAGGAAATTCAAGGCGAGATCAACCGCATCATCAATCCGCCCAGAAAAGGTAAGGCGTCGGGTGGGCCGGTTACGTCCGTGTTGTTTACTTCGTTCATCATCCAGTAAGGCGTAAAGGAGCTGCTCATGGCCGGTGATTTTCTCTCCCAGGAAGAGGTTGACGCCCTGCTGAAAGGCGTCACCGGGGAGGAAGACGCGCCGGAAGAAACGAAGGCCGAAGCGGGCGGCGTGCGCGCCTACAATCTGGGCACGCAGGAACGCATCGTGCGCGGGCGGATGCCGACGCTGGAACTGATCAACGAACGTTTCGCCCGCTATTTCCGTATCGGCATGTTCAACTACATGCACCGCAACACCGAAATTTCGGTGGGGCCGATTCGGGTGCAGAAATACAGCGAATTCATTCGCAATCTGGTCATTCCCACCAACCTGAATCTGGTCAGCGCCAAGCCCCTGCGCGGCACGGCGCTGTTTGTGTTCGATCCCAACCTGGTGTTTCTGGTGGTCGACAACATGTTCGGCGGCGACGGACGCTTTCATTCGCGCGTCGAAGGCAGGGAATTCACCGCCACCGAACAGCGCATCATTCAGGGCTTGCTGAGCGTGGTGTTCGCCGATTACGGACGTTCCTGGAAACCGGTGTTCGACATCAATTTTGAATACATCCGCTCGGAGATGAATTCCCAGTTCGCCAACATCGCCACGCCCTCGGAAATTGTCATTTCCACGTCCTTCACCCTGGAATTCGGCGGCGCGACGGCGGATATGCACATCTGCTTTTCCTACTCCATGATCGAGCCGATCCGCGACCTGCTCTACAGCACCATGCAAAGCGATCAGGTCTCTTCGGACAAACGCTGGATCAGCATGTTGAGAAAGCAGTTGAAGGACGCGGAAGTTGAACTGGTGGCGCAACTGGGCAGCGGCAAAATCACGCTGGGACAGATTCTCGAATTGAAGGCAGGTGATGTGATTCCGCTCACCATCCCGGAAACCTTGAACGTGACGGTTGATGACATTGCCGTCATGGAATGTCGCTACGGTCAGCAAAATGGCCAGTACGCGCTGAAAGTAGAGCGTTTTACGTCCACAGAATCTGCGGACACCGGATCTGGAGAACACAAAAATGGCTGACGAACTTTCCAACGCCCTGGGCACGGGCATGGACGCCGCTGCGGACGACGCCAACAAGGGCGCGATTTCCGAAGACGACTGGGCTGCCGCGATGGCGGAACAGACGGTCGTCGATCAGGCTGCCGCCGCCCAACCCGCTCAGGGCGCCAATATTTTTCCCAACTTCAACAATGCTTCCGGCGCGACCGCCGACAGCGTGATGGGCGAGCTGGACATGATTCTGGACATTCCCGTCCAGATCACGGTGGAACTGGGGCGCACCCGCATCGCCATCAAAAACCTGCTGCAACTGGCGCACGGCTCGGTCGTGGAACTGGAAGCCATGGCGGGCGAACCGATGGACGTGTTGGTCAACGGAACCCTGATCGCGCAGGGCGAAGTGGTGGTGGTCAACGACAAATTCGGCATCCGCCTCACCGACATCATCACACCTGCGGAACGGATGCGAAAACTGGGGCATTGAAAACGACAAAAAGCAAAAGGCCGCTTTTTGTCGGGAGAACAGGAGAAGGGCGTTCAGGCCAAGCCTGAACGCCCTTCGTCAGAGGCAAGGAAAAACCGGTTATTGTCTGGACTTTTTGTTGTCGCGCGGGCGTTTCCTGTCGCCACGCGGGTGATTTTTATCGCCGCCGCGATGGAAACTGTCGAAGGTTTTTTTCTGTTCGTCCGTCAGTTGGGCGTAAAAGATTTTCAGGGCGGCGAGGCGTTGCGCCATGAATTCCTGATGCTTTTGGGAAAATTCCAGCATTTTTTCCATACGCTCCGGCGTGGAAAGTTGGGCGAAGGCTTTCCGGTCGGGCTGTTGCCCTTGCCGCCATTGCGGGGCGTCTTCGGCGGTAAAGGCTTTCCAGGCGGTTTCCTGCGTCGCGGAAAGTTTCAGCGCCTTGTAGAGTTTTTCCTGTCGCGCCGCATGACGTTCGTTGCGGTCTTCGTCGTTCCAGCGCCCGTGTTGTTTGCCGCCGTCGTGGAATCCACCGTCCGCGCACTCCGGGCCGCCCGCGTAAGCGGCGCCCATGCCGAAGGTCAACGTGGAGGCCGCCAGAGCGGCGATAAGGGTTTTTTGCAGGTTCATGAACATCTCCTCCTGAGAAATGGGTAAGAAAAGGAAAAACGCAGCCATGCCGACGTTCATCCGGTACGCATTAAAACTCCGATATGTAAGACAACTGTTGCGCCCGCTTCCGGTTTTGTTTCGGGTTGTAACCTGAAATCGCGCGGTTACGGCGTTTTTTCCGGCGATCTTTCCACGCTCTGGTAGCCGATGCGTTCGCGCAGGGCTTGCGCCAGTGTGCCGGAATCGACGAATTCCAGTTCGCCGCCGACGGGAACGCCGCGCGCCAGACGGCTGACCGTCACGCCTCTGGTCGCCAGCAGGGTGGAAAGATAATGCGCGGTGGCTTCGCCTTCGTTGGTGTAATTGGTCGCCAGAATCACCTCTTTCACCTGTCCGTCCTCAACCCGCTCCACCAGTTTTTCCAGCGCCAGCGCGCGCGGCGACATGCCGTCCAGCGGGGAGATGCGCCCCATCAGCACGTAATAAAGCCCCTGATACGCCTGGGTCTGCTCCAGCATGTTCATGTCCACGGGCGTTTCCACCACGCACAATTGCGCGGCGTCGCGGCGCGGCGAGGCGCAGCGTTCGCACAGTTCGGTTTCGGAAAAGGTATTGCAACGGCGACAATGGCGCAAATCCGTCAGCGCGTGTTGCAAGGCGGCGGCCAGTTGCGCCGCGCCTGAGCGGTCATGTTGCAACAGGTGATAGGCCATGCGCTGCGCCGATTTCGGGCCAACGCCCGGCAGACAGCACAGGGCTTCCTGCAAACCGGAAAGCACACGCGGCATTGCGCCCGCGTGCGCGGGGGTCGAACCTGCCATCAGAAAGGCAGTTTCATGCCGGGCGGCAGATTCAGCCCCGCCGTGAAATTCGCCATGCGTTCCCGGCTTTTTTCTTCGCCGCGCCGCACCGCGTCATTGACGGCGGCGGCGATCAGGTCTTCCAGCATTTCCCTGTCGTCCATTGCGCCCGCGTCGATGCTTACGCGGCGCACATCGTGACCGCAGGTCATGCTGACCTTGACCATGCCGCCGCCCGCCTGTCCTTCGACTTCCACGAGCGCCAGTTCTTCCTGCGCTTTTTGCATGTTGTTCTGCATGGCCTGCGCCTGTTTCATCAGACCTGCCAGTCCACCTTTCATCATGATGATTCTCCTGTCGGTTGCAAGGGATTGTCGATAGCCTGAATGGAATTTTCGTCCACCACCGCGTCCAGGTGCTCTATCGCCGCGCGGATGAAATCGTCGTTTTCGATGTCGCGCGTGGCGGTATTCTGACGCGCTTGCCGTTTTATCGTAGCGGTTTGCGCCGGCGTGACCTGGGTGATGTCGCCGCCGATTTCGATGGAAAGTTTGATGTCGCGCCCCAGATGTTCGCTCAAGGCCTGTTCCAGCCGTTTTTCCAGGGCGGGAGAAAGAAGATGCTGATGTTCGGCAGCCAGTTGCAGAACGCAGAGCGCGTGTTCCAGTTTGCGCAAGCCGCAATGCTGCGCCAGCGAACGCGCCGGCCCGCCCAGCTTGAGCGCCGCCGAAAGCGTATGCCACGGCGTGTGTTCCACCGTCGTCGCCACAACGGGGGGCGGGGGCGTTTGGGGCGGCGCAACGGCTTGTTTCGGCGCGGCGGGCGCGGCGCTCGCGTGGCTGGTCTGCGGCTTTATCGCTGCCGCCGCTACCGGAGGACGGGCGATGTTTTTGGTCTCGCCCGCGTCAGAAAAGCGCATCGGCTCAAAGGCCAGCAGGCGCAGGAGGGTCATGAGCAGACCGCTGTGTTCATCCGGCGCCAGGGGCAGTTCCGCGCGTCCCTGCGTTACGATTTGATAGGCCAGTTGAATGAAGGCGGGTGAAAAATCCTGTCCCAGCGCCATCAGTCGCGCATCCGTCGCGCCTTCGTCGCTTGCGCTGTCGGGCGCAAGTTGCAAAAGTTGCATACGCGTCAGCAATACCGCCATTTCCTGCAGGGCGTTGGCGGCGGAAAGGCTGCGCGTCTGCATTTCCCCGGCGATAGCCAGCATTTTCGCGCCATCCGCCGCGGACAACGCCGCGAAAAGCGCCAGCAGATAGGCGGTATCCACCGTCCCCAGCATTTCCCGCGTTTCGTCGGCCTTGACTTCGCCCGCGCCGTGGGCGATGGCCTGGTCCAGCAGGGAGAGCGCGTCGCGCATACTGCCCGCCGCCGCGCGGGCGATTTCCTGCAAGGCTTCGACTTCAAAAGGTACGCCTTCGGCATTCAGCGTGGTCGTCAAATGCTGGACGATGGCGGGAATCGACATCTGTTTCAGGTTGAACTGCAAACAGCGGGAAAGCACCGTGACGGGGATTTTTTGCGGGTCGGTGGTCGCCAGAATGAATTTGACGTGTTCGGGGGGTTCTTCCAGCGTTTTCAGCATGGCGTTGAAGGCGTGACCGGTCAGCATGTGCGCTTCGTCGATCGCGTAGACCTTGTAGCGTCCCGTAACCGGCGCATACACGGCGCGTTCGAGCAGCGCCGCCATGTCGTCGACGCCGCGGTTGGAAGCCGCGTCCATTTCAACGTAATCGACGAAACGTCCGGCGTCGATGTCCTGACAGGCCGCGCAGCGTCCGCAGGGTTCGGCGGAAACGCCCGCTTCGCAGTTCAGGGATTTTGCCAGAATGCGGGCAATGGTCGTCTTGCCCACGCCGCGCGTTCCTGTAAACAGGTAGGCGTGATGCAGACGTTTTTCATTCAAGGCGTGGGTCAGGGCGCGGACGACATGTTCCTGCCCCACCAGCGTTGAGAATTTGCGGGGACGCCATTTGCGCGCCAGCACCTGATAGCTCATGCGCCCGATTCCAGAATATCCAGAGAGAAAAAGAAAAGTGGCGAGCCTGACCCCCGGCACTCGCGGAAAATGGCTGTGGCTGCTGCCTTCCGGCCCTGACCAGGTTCGCCACCCTGCGATGCGGGGAGACCCGCCGTGGCGAATGATAGCATGAGGCCCGTATTTACGCCTGTGTCTTGTGCCGTTTGTAGCGGATGGAGGAAATCAGCGCCAGCGCGATGAAGGCGACGCCGACCAGTCCGGTGAAAATTTCCGGGATATGCAGCGTCATGCCCGCCAGCATGATGATCGCCAGCGCGCCGATGGCGTAATGCGCGCCGTGTTCGAGGAAGACATATTCATCCAGCGTTCCCCTGCGGACGAGATGCACGGTCAGGGAGCGCACGAACATCGCGCCGATGCCCAGTCCCAGCACGATGATGACCACATCGCGGGTGATGGCGAACGCGCCGATGACGCCATCGAAGGAAAAAGAGGCGTCCAGCACTTCCAGATAGAGAAAGCTCGCCACGCCGTTGCGTTTCGCCATGACGACAGCTTTTTCGCCTTCCGCTTCGCGGGCGAAAAAATAATCCAGGCTGTTGACCAGCAGGAACAACGCCACGCCGCCCACTCCGGCGGCCAATACGGTCAGACGCGCGGGCGGCGGCAACGGCATCCACAGATAAATCCCCAACAATCCCGTCAGCGCCAGCAGGACGCTGAGGGTTTTCAGCTTGCCCAGACGGGCGAGACGGGCTTCGATGCCGCCCAGCCAGAAAAGTTTGCGTTCGGCGTCGAACAGGAAAGTGAAGAACACCAGAAGGAGAAACATGCCGCCGAAGGCCGCAATCCCGGCGTGACTGTCCGCCAGATGGCGCGCGTATTCTTCCGGTCGCGCCAGCGCCATGACGGAGACTTCCCCCATGCCCAGTCCCGTAGCGGCGGCGACGATGATGATGGGGAAAAACAGCCGCATCCCGAATACCGCGACCAGAATGCCGAGGGTGAGAAAAATCCGCTGCCAGCGGGCGCTCATGTCCTTCAGCACCGAAGCGTTGACCACCGCGTTGTCGAAGGAAAGACTGACTTCCATCACGCCCAGCGCGGCGGTCAGGATCAGCGCGGAAAACAGCCCCATGTCGCTGCGTATGCCCCAATAGCCCGCCAGCGCCAGACAGAGGAACGTCACCAGAAAAGAAAGCCGGAAATCCTTCATCGTAAAACCAACTCCGGTTGAAACTCCGCCTTTTAGGGCGGTGGGAGCCTACCCCGCCCTAAAGGACGGGGTTTCAGGCGACCGTTTTGGGAGGGGAGAGAAACTCCTTCCAAAACACGTTAGACCGACAGGCCTGATCAGAAGACAGAGGACAGAGGACAGTCGATCAGCGAAGGCTTCGCCTTCGTTCGTTTTACAAACGGCGCGTAGCGCCGCAAACCTTCTGTCCTCTGTCTTCTGATCTGAAGGCCTGTCGCTCATTTCTTGCTGCGGATAAAGCCCGTGCAAAAGCGAACAAGCCTAGTCCAGCGCCCGCCGCGCGTCAATCCGCCCGATTAACGGATTCAACGAGTGGATGGCGATGGGGCGTCCGATCCATGCGCCGGACGCCCGACACATTGCGCTCCCCCATCGTCAGCGCCCGGCAGACGGCGAAGGTCGCCGACAGGCAAGGTTCGACCAAACTGCAAAAGCCTTTCCTGAAATCAAGCGTATCGCAATAGAGGGTAGATTGTGCTACCATAACGTACATAATGTGTCATGGATTACTCGCTATGTCTTTTCCTTTCCTGCCCGTTGAACGCGCTCTGGCGCAGCTTGGCGGATCGCTGAAAACTGCCCGTCGCCGACGCAACATCAAGACAGAACTCATGGCGCAACGCCTGGGCGTGTCGCGCAAAACGCTCAATCGTCTGGAGAAAGGCGAAGCGGGCGTCAGCATCGGCACACTGGCAACCGCCATCTACGCGCTTGACCCGGAAAAACTCACCGCGTTCAGCACCCTGTTCGCAACCGACGCCATCGGTCAGCGCGTCGCGGATCGCGCCCTGCCGCAACGCATTCGCCGGATGCCGAAATTATGAAACTCATCGTGACAATGGATTGGCTGGAATGTTCCGGCATCGTCGGTGAGTTGGAGGTTTTCGAGCGACCGGAGGGCTGGCGATTCACGTATTCACAAGATTGGGCAGAGCGTGGATTTCAACTCGGCCAGTCGCTCCCGCTGTTCCCCGGTTTCCCGCACCAAACCACGGAATTGCCGTCAGCGTTTCAGGATGTCGCGCCGGACAAGTGGGGGCGGTTCGTGCTGGAGCATTCGCAAACCCGGTTTTTGAGTGAAGCGGATTACTTGCTGGGCGTAAGCGACAACCTGCGCATGGGCGCGTTGCGCCTCTCTTCCACTGACGCGCCGGAAATCTATTTGTCCGAGCGGTCGCTCATCCCCAAACTCGTCGCTCTGGACGAACTGGAGGAGGCGAGTCTCCGTATGGAAAACGGTCGTGAAACCGACGCAGACCTTCGCGCCCTGATTGGCGTCGGCACATCGGTGGGTGGCGCCTACCCGAAAATTGTCGTTGAAG
>JAIRZG010000215.1 GCA_031267345.1 Zoogloeaceae bacterium | reverse complement strand
GTTGTCGCGCGTCATCTGCGCAAGCCCCAGTTGCCGCGCGCGCGCCTCGGTGAGCGTCAGGCAGACCAGGCCGCGACAATGCGTGACCATGAAATTGATGGCCTCCGGCGTGACGTGCTCGGCGCCAATCAACAGGTCGCCCTCGTTTTCCCGGTCTTCTTCATCGACCAGAATCACCATGCGTCCGGCGCGGATTTCGGCAATGATCTCTTCGGTCGGCGCAATCGCGGCAAGGGGAGCGGGCGGATTCACCAAGGGAATGACGGTTGTCATGTTTTTGTTCCAGTGCAAAAGGATGGCGGGCGCGTGTCAGGCGGCGGATTCGGCGGCGGATTCGTTTTCCCAGGCCAGCATACGCTCCGTATAGCGGGCGATCAGGTCGATTTCCAGATTCACGCGGCGGCCTACCGCGAGTTGCCCCAGGGTGGTGACTTGCAGCGTGTGCGGGATCAGGTTGATGGTGAAGACATCACCCGTCACCGTGTTGGTGGTCAGACTGCATCCATCCACTACCACCGAACCCTTGCGGGCGATGAATTTCGAGAGTTCATGCGGCGCACGGATTTCCAGCAGACGATTGTCGCCCACCGCATCGAAACGCAGCACCTCGCCGACGCCATCGACATGCCCGGACACCAGATGCCCGCCCAGCGGATCGCCCACGCACAACGCCTTTTCCAGATTGACGTTTCCGGGCGCGTCCAGTCCTACGGAGCAATTCAGGGTTTCCGGCGAAACATCGACGCAATAGCCTTCGGCGTTTTTTTCCACCACCGTCAGGCAAACGCCCGCATGTGCGATGGAATCGCCCAATCCGACACGGGAAATGTCCAGCGCGTCGGGGAAAACCGTCAGCCGAAAGCCGACTTCACGCGGCGTCAAGCGCACAATACGGCCTACCGCCGCAACGATTCCTGAAAACATGATGTGGGAAGAAACAAAATAAGGAAGGGAACGGATTTTAACACGGGGATCAGGCGTCAGAAAAAACAAGCCCGATCCCTTCATTCTCCCGGCAAATCAATGCCTTTGAGTTTGCGATACAGATTGACCGCATAGGAATCCGTCATGCCGGCGACGAAATCGGCGATGCTTAAAAAACGGGCGTAGGGATCGAGGTCGGGACACCCCTTCTCACCGAGGAATTGGGGGGGCAGCAGTTTCAGCAACATGCGTTCGCGGGTGGTCATCGGATGCTGATCGACAGCAGCTTCGACAGCGGTGGCAAAGAGGGAGAGCAGACCGCCCAGCACTTCAAAGCCCGCCGTCTCGATTTCCAGCGCCGGACGCGCCGTGTAGATGCGCTCGAAGGCGATTTCTTTCACCGCCTCCAGCGGTTTTGCCAGCGGCGTGACGGACAGCAGGTCGCCATCGAATCCACCGTCGAGGATGTCCGCCTCGTTTTCCAGAAACACGGCGGCAGCGGCTTCCAGCAGACGACCAATCGCCTTGGCGCGCAGGTATTCGATGCGCTCCTTGGGTTCAAACAGGCGTTGCAGCTTGCCCGCATTGACGCTATCGCCCGCCAGAGCCGCCAGCAGACTTTCGGCATCCCCGCTACGCACAAAACCCAGACGGGCGGCGTCTTCGAGGTCGACAATCAGGTAACAGGCGTCGTCCGCCACTTCCACCAGACAGGCCAGCGGATGCCGATGCCAGGCCAGATTCGGCAAACGTTCCGGCAAGCCCACCGCGGCGGCGACCTGGGCGAAGGCGGCGGCGTCGTGCTGGAAAAAACCGTATTTTTTGGCGCTCGCGCCGGACAGCGCCTTGCCTTCCAGCCAGGAAGCGCGCGGGTATTTGGTGAAGGCGGCGAGCACGGCGGCGGTGAGTTGCAGACCGGGATTGGCGGGATTTTGCAGGCGGGTCAGGATGCGAAACCCCTGGGCATTGCCTTCATACTGCGCAAAATCCGCATACTGCGCGGGGGTAAGCGCGTAGCGTTCGAGCAGACCGGAGGCTTTGAACCACTCACGGATGGCGTCTTCTCCGGCGTGACCGAAGGGCGGATTGCCGATGTCGTGGGCAAGACAGGCGGCGGCGACAATCGCGCCGAAATCGGCGGCGTCGACTTCGCCCAACTGATGACGGGCGATAATTTCGCGTCCGACGATTGCCCCCAGCGAACGCCCGACGCAACTGGCTTCCAGACTGTGCGTCAGGCGGGTGCGCACATAATCGCTGCGCGAGAGGGGGAAAACCTGGGTCTTGTCTTTCAGGCGGCGAAAGGCCGAAGTGAACACGACGCGATCATAATCCTGCTGGAAGGCGGTGCGCTCCGGCGCCAGCGCCGTCCGGCCCGCGCCGTCCGCACCGGGACGTTCGGCGGAGAGGAATTTTCGCCAGCGTCGTTTCATTTGCGCCGAAGTCTCAGTCATGCGCCGAAGTCTCCAGTTCCGCTTGCAGTTCCGCCCGCGACACGGTGGCGGCGCCCAATTTGCCGACCACAATGCCCGCCGCCACATTGGCGACGCGAATCGCCTCCGCCCAGGACGCACCCGTCGCCCGCAGGGTCGCCAGCATGGCGATCACCGTATCGCCCGCGCCGGAAACATCGAAGACCTCGCGCGCAACAGCGAATTCATGCAACGCCGCGTCCGCCGTGAACAGGCTCATGCCTTCTTCGCTGCGCGTCACCAGCAGCGCCTCCAGCCCCAACTTTGCGCGTAATTGCTCCGCTTTTTCGGCGAGTTCTTCTTCCGTTCGCCAGCGTCCCGCCACGGCTTGGAATTCGCCGCGATTGGGGGTGATCAGGGTGGCTCCGGCATAGCGGGAAAAATCGTCGCCCTTGGGGTCGACCAGCACCGGCTTTGCCGCCGCGCGGGCCAGACGGATCATCTCGGCGATGTGCGCGAGGCCGCCCTTGCCGTAATCGGAGAGCGCCACGGCGTCGCAATCGGCAAGACGTGACTGAAAATCCGCGAGTTTGGCGCGCAACACCTCATGCGAAGGCGCGGTTTCAAAATCAATGCGTAAAAGCTGCTGTTGACGACCGATAACCCGGAGCTTGACGGTGGTCTCGATGCCCGCGTCCACATGCAGTCCGGCCTGAATGCCGCCCTCCGCCAACAACCGTTGCAGCGCGCGTCCGGCGTCATCCGCACCGACCACGGAAAGCAGATGACAACGCGCGCCCAGCGCGGCAATATTGCGCGCCACATTCGCCGCGCCACCCGGTCGTTCTTCCAGCCGTTCGACCTTGACCACCGGAACCGGCGCTTCCGGCGAAATGCGGCTGACTTCGCCAAACCAATAGCGATCCAGCATCACATCGCCAACGACCAACAGGCGCGCCTGGGAAAGTTTTTCGAGATTCAGGGACATGAGCATTTGGGTTTGAGTTTGGTTATGGTTCCAGTCCTGGGATGATTTTTCCGATTCTGATTCCTGTCATCTGACCTCTGTTGTCACAGCGATGCGTCAAATTCTTCCGAACGGCGTGGCGGGTAGGTTTCCCAGCCGCCGCAGGCGGGGCAGCGCCAATAAAACTGGCGGGCGCGAAAGCCGCAGTCCGTGCAGCGGTAACGCGCCAGACGGCGAGTGTAGCCGTGCATAATGCCGCGCGCCAGTTCCAGATCGGCGCGACCGCCTTCATTGGTGACCAGCGGCAGACGGGCGCTAATGAGTTTTTCCAGTCCGAGCAGGGAAGGATTTTTTCGCAGATCGTTCTGCACCAGCCGATACGCGGCGTCGCTGCCCGCGCTTTCGAGTTCAAGCCGATAGACGCTTTCCAGCAAATCCAGCGACGGGTAGCGTTCCAGATAGGCGCGCAGCAAGGCCAGACCTTCTTCCGGCTTACCGAGACGCTGATAGGCGTCCTGGATGCGCTGCGCCGCCAGCGACAGATAGGCCGGATCCTGTTGCTCGATACGCTGCCAAGCGGCGATCGCTTTTTCCGGCGCGTTTTGCCGGAGCGCGATGTCGCCGGCAATCAGGCTGGCGCGCGCGCAAAGGCGGTGCGCTTTTTGCGCTTCCCGCAAACAGTTTTCCGCCTGCTCAAAGCGCGAACGCATAAGCTCGCCCGTCGCCAATTCGCAATAAAATTGCGCGATGTCCTTGGCGGCGCAGGGGTCGTCGCGTTCGCGGGCGATGGCGATTGCCTTGTCCCAGTCTTTTTCGAGCTGGTAAATTTCCAGCAATTGACGCCGCGCTTCGTCTTTCAGCGTTGAAGTCCGCAATTTGGCGAAAATGTCTTCGGCGCGATCCAGCAGTCCGGCCTTGAGATAATCCTGTCCCAGTTCCAGCAGGGCTTGCAGACGGATTTCCTCACCCAGATCATCACGCTCGATCAGGCTCTGGTGCATCCGGATGGCGCGTTCCGTTTCGCCGCGCCGCCTGAAAAGCCCGCCCAGCGCGAAGTTCAACTCCACGGTCTGCGTGTCGCTGCGCGCGACTTCCAGAAAGGCGTCGATGGCCTTGTCCGGCTGTTCGCTCAACAGGAAATTCAAGCCCTGAAAATAGGAACGCGGCAACTCGCGCGATTCGCGCACCACATGATGAATATCCACCCGCGCCGCAATCCAGCCGAGGGCGAAAAAAAGCGGCAGCAACAAAAGCTGTCCGTATTCTTCCAGTTCCATCAAAGCTCCGTTTGCGGATTGACGCTATCGGGAACGGCGGCGACGACGACACGCTCGCCCGCTTCCCGTTGCAGGCGGGTAATCGCGCGCCGCGCCCGGAAAAGCGGCCCCACCATCGCCAGGATGCCGATCAGGACGCCGGTCACAAAAAACGCCAGCAGCCACAAAACCAACGGCGCGTCCCGGGAATGCCCATAAAAGAAATTGAGCGTGACCGTCGTCGTGTTTTCCAGTGCGAACAGGAGGACGAACAAAAACAGCAGAAGCCGCAAAATCCAGGTCAGAACAGACATAACGCACCACGCTCGCAAAAAGAAAAAGGCGGCAACTCACGAATCGCCGCCCTTGAATCTACCACAAGCGCGGGTTTGCGGGTTCAGCGGCGTTTATTATCCACACGTTCCCGCAATTCCTTGCCCGCCTTGAAATGCGGCACCCATTTTTCCGGCACTTCCACCTGTTCGCCCGACTTGGGGTTGCGCCCCAGACGCGACGGACGATGATTCAGGGAAAAACTGCCGAAACCGCGAATTTCAATGCGCGTTCCGGCAATCAACGCCTTCGACATGACATCCAGCATCATCTTGACCACATCATCCGTGTCTTTTGCCGCCAACTGGGGAAAACGCCCCGCCAGCCGCTCGATCAGTTCAGATTTGGTCATGACGGGTCGCCATCAAGCCTGCTGGTTCTGGTCCAGCTTGGCTTTCAGCAAAGCGCCCAGATTGGTCGTTCCGGCGGAACCGGACGATTCCGCGCTGATTTTCTGCATGGCTTCCGCCTGTTCCGCCTGATCCTTGGCCTTGACGGAAAGATTGATCGAACGGGTCTTGCGATCCACGTTGATGATCATCGCTTCCACCGCGTCGCCGATTTTCAGCACATGCGAAAGGTCTTCCACCCGCTCGCGCGAATAATCGGAAGCGCGCAGATAACCTTCCACCTCGCCATCCAGCGCAATCACCGCGCCCTTGGCGTCCACTGACCGGACCGTGCCATTGATCACGGAATTCTTTTCGTGCGTGGCGATGTAGTTGGTGTACGGATCGCCTTCCAGTTGCTTGACGCCCAGGGAAATGCGTTCCTTGTCCACGTCGATGGCCAGCACCACGGCTTCCACCTCGTCCCCCTTCTTGAAGTTGCGGATGGCTTCTTCGCCCGCCGCGTTCCAGGAAAGGTCGGAAAGGTGCACCAGACCGTCGATGCCGCCAGACAGGCCAATGAAGATGCCGAAATCGGTAATCGACTTGATCGCGCCGGAAACCTTGTCGCCCTTCTTGAAGTTCTGGTTGAATTCTTCCCACGGATTGGCCTGACACTGCTTCATGCCCAGAGAGATGCGACGCCGTTCCTCGTCGATTTCCAGAATCATGACTTCCACTTCGTCGCCCAGTTGCACCACCTTGGAAGGATGCACATTCTTGTTCGTCCAGTCCATTTCGGAAACGTGCACCAGACCTTCGATACCCTGCTCGATTTCCACGAACGCGCCGTAATCGGTGAGATTGGTGACTTTGCCGAACATGCGGGTAGTCGCCGGATAACGGCGGGCAATGCCCACCCAGGGATCTTCGCCCAGTTGCTTCAGGCCCAGGGAAACGCGATTCTTGTCGGCGTCAAACTTCAACACCTTGGCTTCGAGTTCATCCCCCACGGAAAGCACTTCGCTCGGATGGCGCACACGCCGCCAGGCCAGGTCGGTAATGTGCAACAGGCCATCAATGCCACCCAAATCGACAAACGCGCCGTAATCGGTAATGTTCTTGACGATACCCTTGACAACCGTGCCTTCTTTCAGGTTTTCCAGCAGCTTGCCGCGTTCTTCGCCCACACTGGCTTCCAGCACGGCGCGACGGGAAACCACCACGTTATTGCGCTTGCGGTCAAGCTTGATGACCTTGAATTCCAGGGTTTTGCCTTCATAAGGCGAGGTATCCTTGACCGGACGCATATCCACCAGCGAACCGGGCAGAAAGGCGCGCACGCCATTGGTCATGACGGTCAGGCCGCCCTTGACCTTGCCGGTGATGGCGCCGGAAACCAGAGAGCCGTCGTTCAGGGCATGTTCGAGGAAGTTCCACGAGGCGATGCGCTTGGCGCGGTCACGGGAGAGGCGGGTTTCGCCATAGCCGTCTTCGAGCATTTCGATGGCGACCTGCACGAAGTCGCCGGGATGGGCTTCCAGCTCACCCTGATCGCTCAAAAATTCTTCAACGGGAATGTAGGACTCAGATTTCAGGCCGGCGTTGACCACGACAAAATTCTGATCGACGCGCACCACTTCCGCAGTGATGACTTCGCCTTGACGCATTTCCTGGCGAGCCAGGCTTTCTTCAAAAAGTTGGGCAAAAGATTCCATGAGGGTTATTAAATCGCTTCTTGCTGCCACGCAGCGGTTAGGTTGATCGAACGCCGCGCGCCCCAAACCCGTTTCCGGTTCCGGAGACCCGCCAGCACCCTGCTCCCGGAAAATCCGGAAAGACGCGGATGATAACAGAAAAAAAGTTTACAGATCAAGCCCTTGCGGCCATTGTGTAGCGGCAGGTTATTTGTGTCCATGATCGACCCACGGCAGACGAAACGGCGCCTGATCGGGTGGAAATTCCAGTTGTTGCCGTCCGTGGCGTTCTGGCGGGGATACGGCAATTCCCGCCATTTTCACAGGTGTTGCCGAACCCGACGCGGACGCTCTGCCCGGGCATTCCTCTGCGCCATAATGTCCCTGCGATCATCACGGTTTGCCCTCGCGGACGTGACCTAAACACTACCGGAAGACAGGTCACGGTTATATTCCACTGGCGGCTCATCCGCCCGACCATTAACGTGGAACAGGCGCGACAACATAACGTCATAACCGCTGCCAAGCGTGACAACCGTGGACGAAGACGCGACAGTTGCCGCCATGTTGACAGGTGTTGCCAAACCCGATGTGGACACTCTGCTCTGGACATTCATCTGCGCCACATAGTTGGTAATTGGAGTGATGTTCATGGCAATGTCTCCAAGTTGGGCGATGGATGAGGGGATAAGTTTGTAACGACGCCGGTAACAAAACTTGAGGCGCACTGTAAAAATCCTGGCTCTGACAAACCCGAAGATATGGCAGAGCTAAATCCGAACGACATCACTCGGAAGATTTTACTGGAAAGTAACCGTTACGGTGTCTTGAATGCCATTCCCCGTGGCCGGATAGGCTCCGCCCGTGAGCTTATGCCGGATGTAGAAAGTACCCCATCCACTCAAACCAACAAAAAGAAATGTTGTGGTTCCTGTTTCATACAGCCAACTGCGCTGTATGAAACATACTATGTGGAAAATCTCGCTCACACAAGCATCATTTTCCTGATTTGTCACGAGTTCTTGATTTACCCTGTTTTACAGCAACTGAAGTGTCTGTCCACCCTATTCTCCCTCTTTTTGAAAAGAATATCGAAGATGAAGCGAGGGGGTTTCAGGCTTGTTCAGACCACAAATTTACTCCGCCTCACCACACAAAAAACGCCAGACCCCACGATCCTGTCATCAGCGCCACCGACCAGGTCATGGCGAGCCACGCGCCGACGCGCCGCAGCAGGGGCGTATTCGCCGTCTGCCGAATCAGGGCAAACGTCAGCCAGAGCGACAGACCACCGCCTGCGCCAAGCAAGGCGAGGCGCAGATGCGGCAGCCAGGGCAGCAGTAGATGTTCGCTGCGCAACTGGGTCGCCGTAGTCATGGTGAGACCGAGCACGACGCTGACCGCGCCCATCGGCGTCAGGGTCAAGGCAAAACGCCGCCAGTTCAGCGCGGGACGACCAAGCAGGCGGGCGGCGAGGAGGGGACCGACGATGAGCAGCAGACCCAGCAACACGCCGCCGCCCAGCAGGTAGGCCAGCACCAGCAAGCCATCCAGCCAGTTGAAGGCGTCGTTCACTTCCGGGTAGTGGGTGAGCACCCACCAGGGCGCGTCGGCATCCAGCAGGGCGTAGTGTTCGTGTTCGACCAGCCAGGTCGCCAGCGTCATTTTCAGGCGCAGAAACCACGGGCTGACCGTCCATTGAAAAGCGGCGGTGGCGATGCCGAGCACACCGAAAATCAGGGTGAAGGCGTCGGTGGCGCGCGCCGGAATGTCAAGGCGCAGGATTTCCGCAAAGGGCGAGCGCCCCGCCAGTCGCACGGCGTCACGCTGTCCGGCGCAGCGGGCGCAGGCGTGGCAGTCAGAGGCGCTGGACATGCGGCGCACGTCAACCAAAGGCGGGCAGTTGAAGGGCTGTTCCGCCGAGGCTTCCGTTTTGTCCCATGCCGTCCGGTCAACCCGATAGTGCAGGGGCGCGATTTTGGCGAGGACGGCGAAAACGCCGGAAGCCGGACACAGGTAGCGACACCAGACGCGCTTGTCGTGTCCATAGGCCAGACCGACCAGCACGGCGACAAGGGAGGAACCGCCAAGTATCAGCAGGGCGGCTTCCGCATACTGGTAGACGCTGATGAGTTGCCCGTAGACCGTGGTGGTGACAAAGGCAAGGAACGGCCAGTAGGGCCATTTGAGCCAACCCGGCGCGGTTTTGCCGCGTCCGTGGCGGCTCGCCAATTCGGATAAAAAACCTTCCGGACAAAAGAGACCGCACCAGACCCGCCCCAGGCTGATGGTCGTCAGCATCACGCCCGGCCACCACAATCCCCAAAACACGAATTGGGCGAACAGGCGCAGATTGTCCCAGAGGTGCGCGTCGCTGGGCGGCAGAGGCAAAAAGGCGGGCAGAATGACGAGTGTGCTGTAGAACAGGACGACGCTCCATTGCAAAAGGGCAATGTGTCGGCGATGATGACGCAGCCAAAGCCCCAACCTTTCCAGCCTGTCGCGTCGGGATGGAACGGCAGGGCAGGGTGCGGTTGAGGCTGGCGGGGAAGACCGGAGCGGGAATTCCGTGTTTATCCCTCCCGTTTTCGCCGTCCGAAAACGACGAAGGGCAACAGCACCAACACCCAGTAGGCAAGCCATATCAGCAGGGTGGAAAGCGCAGGCCGTGACCGATAGCCAGCGAAATCGGCGCACAGGCGACCGAAAACGGAGTTCTCGTCCAGCAGGGCGGAAACGTCCCAAACCGGATCAATCAGCGTCGGCAGCCAATCCATGCCGATCATGCGGTCGCTCGCGGCAACCAGCATGGAGGAAGCCAGCACCAGCAGCAGGAACGAAGACAGGCGCAACAAGCGCCCGATGGGCAGCCAGGCCAGGCTTTTCGCCGCCGCCCAGGCGGTAAGAATGGCAACGGCGAAACCGCCAATCGCGCCGGAGACAAGCGCGGAAACCTCGCCGCCCAGCGCCAGCCCATAGAGGAAAATCACGGTTTCCGCACCCTCGCGGGCGACCGCCAGCGCAGCGACGATGATGACGCCCCATTGCCCCTGCTGCGTTCGCGCCTCGGCCAATTGCGTTTCCAGATTCGCCTTCAGCTTGCGACCATGCTTTTTCATCCAGAACACCATTTGCACAATCAGCGCGGCGGCGAGCGTCATGGCGACAATCTGGAAAATTTCCAGCGCATTGCCAGTCAGCTCGTCCTGCGCGTTCATGATGCCCCAACCCAGCAACAGCGCCAGCACGACGCCCGCCGCCACGCCGACGAACAGGGAACGCAACCCGCGCCGATCACCATCCGCTTTCAGCCAGGCGTAGAGAATGCCGATAATCAGCAGGGCTTCCAGGCTTTCGCGCCAGACGACAAAAAAAGCATTGAGCATGGCGCGTTCCTATTTGGCGACAATGCGGCCTTGAGCCGTTTCAGCGTGAAAGTCATCGAAAAACGAATAACTCCCGGGTTTCAGGGGATGAAACACCAAAGTGCGCGTCACCCCCGGCGCAAGTACGGTTTCCTTGCGTAGCTCCAGACTTTCAAACTCCGCCGCGCCCGGCCCCTCGTTATGGATTTCCAGCCGAAAGCGGGTATTTGCGGGCACTTCCAGCGTCGCCGGATACAAACGCCCCTGCTTCATCAGCAGCTTGATCGTCGGCATGTCGTCCGCCGCCCGGGCATCGACCGGAAACAGGACAAGCGCAGTGGCAAACGCGACGGAACACACGCAGAACAGGAACGCGAGCAGAGTTTTCATCATGATTGCGCCCTATCAGTAACCGCCTTTTTTGCCGATGCCCGCGTAAGTGAATTCATACTCCACGACAAACGGCTTGAACCAGTCCGGCACACCGGTTTCGCGGTCAGTGTGGCGACCAAAATGGGAATGCGCGTTCGGCGGCGCAATGTTGTATTTCACCTTGTACTTGCCCGCGCCGTCCAGCTTGATGTTATCTCCGTAGTGCGGCCCGTCATTGGCGACCATGGGCATGAACTCGCCCGTCAGCTTGAAACTGCCGCCGACCTTGCTGATTTCATATTTGATGTCCAGATAGGGCACCCAGGCGCCTTCTTCAAAACCATTGACGTTATCGGCCAAGGCGTGAATGTCGGCCTCAATGTGGATGTCGGACTCGGACGCCTTCCGCATCACGCCTTCTGGCGCCATTTCGATGGGTTGCAGATAAACAGCGGCGATTTCCATTCCTGCCTTTTGCTGCGGCTCCCCGATCGGGAATTCGAGCGCGCTGGCGGTGGAAGAAAATGCGACCGCCGCGACAAAAGCGGCAGCGACAAGGGTGGATGTAACGGTTTTGCGGGTAGACAACATGGCATGACTCCTTGACAGATGAAAGGAAAATGAAAGCGATGACGCACAAGACAACAATAATCGTTGGCTTTAGAGAATCCATATCAAGCGATAAGGATTCTCATTCTATAGGGAAAGAGAGGGATGTCAAGATGTCGTGACGAAAAAAACTTGTTATCCTGTTGGGATGAGTGATTGGAGCAGGGATCGGGTTCGTCACGTCCGCTCGCGGGAAGGGAGGTTGTCCGAAAGCAGAAGATAAAATCGGCGGCTACGCCTCTTCCCTGCAAAAAGGAGGGCTTCTCCATCCTGCCCGACAAGGGACTTTTTCACTTTGCCTGGATCGACCTTGCGCTTGCAAACGGAAAATCCACGTTTGGAGATTGTCCGGCAATCAGCGCGGCAAGCGCGGCGGCGGAGCCGCAGGCGAGCGTCCAGCCCAGTGTGCCGTGACCGGTATTGAGCCACAGGCCGGGGAGTTTGCCTTGACCAATCAGGGGAACGCCGGAAGGCGTGGCGGGTCTCAAGCCGCACCAGAATTGCGGATCGCCGGAAAAACGCAGTTTCGGGAACAATTCCTGTGTGCGGGCAAGCAGGGCCTGGCAGCGGGTGGGGTTGAGGGAGAGGTTGTAACCGTTGAATTCCGCCGTGCCCGCAACACGCAGACGATTGCCCAGACGCGAAAACACCAGCTTGCGGCTGTCATCGGTGAGACTGACGCTGGGCGCGGGCGTATCCGGCGCAAGATTCAGGGTGGCGGAATAGCCCTTGGCGGGATACACCGGCAGAGGAATGCCGTAAGGCCGCAGAAAGGGCGCGGAATAGCTGCCCAACGCCAGCACCACAGCTTCCGCTGGAAAGCGCCGACCGTCCTGCAAGGTAACGCCTTCCACCTGACGCCCGCGCAAATCCAGTTGGGCGACGGGCGCGTTGAAATGGAATTCGACGCCAGCGGCGACGGCGCGCGCGGCAAGGGTTTGCGTAAAGCGGCAGGCGTCACCGGATTCGTCGGCGGGCGTGTAATCGCCGCCCACCAGACGTTCGCGGATGGGCGCGAGCGCCGGTTCGATGTCGACGCAGGCTTGCGCGTCGATGGGTTCGCGCACCAGACCGTAATGCTGCATCAGACGGGCGGCGCGGATGGCGTGCAAAAAAGACTGGCGGTCCGTGTACAGATGCAGGATGCCTTTTTGCAGGCCATCGTAGGCGGCGTTGAAATCCGCGCCATCCGCCGCGCTCAACTGCTGGCGCAGGATTTGCATCTGCTTGCGGCTTGCCAGCGCCAGACGAACAATGGCGCGGGTATTGGTGTGGGTGCGGGCGGGCAGGCAATTACCGATAAAGGCGAGCGACCATTTGATGAGCGGCAGGTCATGCGGACGCAGGCGAAAGAGCAGCGGCGCGTCTTCCCGCCCCAGCCAGGCCAGCGCCTGCGGCAAGGCGTGGGGATTGGCCCAGGGTTCGGCGTGGGAGACGGAAATCTGTCCGCCGTTGGCGTGACTGGTTTCTTCGGCAACTGCGGCGCGGCGCTCGATGACCGTTACCTCATGTCCGGCCTGACGCAGGTACCAGGCGCTGGTGACGCCAATGACGCCCGCGCCAAGGACGAGGATCTTCATGCTGTGCGCTCTTCCATGACGACGTTATTCGCCGTGCGCCGTCACGCGATGGATTCTCACCACCTGCGGGATGCGGCGCAGGTTTTTCATGACCTGCGCCAGATGGACGCGCGAGCCGACCTGAAGGATGAAATTGAGGTGGGAGCGGCGTTTTTCCGCATCGCCTTCCATGGTGACGCTTTCGATGTTGGAGCCGGATTGCGAAATGGCGGCGGCGACCTGCGCGAGCGTGCCGCGCGCGTTTTCGATTTCCAGATTGATGCGCACATCGAACAGGCGACCGGGATCGGGTTCCCATTCCACATCTATCCATTTGTTGGGTTCGTGCGAGCGCGACTTGCGGATGGCGGCGCAATCGTGGGTATGGATGATCAATCCCTGCCCTTTTTTGATGGAGCCGATAACGGGATCGCCGGGAATCGGCTGGCAACACTTGGCAAGCTGGACCGCCATGCCTTCCACGCCTCGGATAATCAGGGTTCCGGTATGCGGAGCGGCGGCGACGGTATCGTCCGCCAGCAGACGGCTGGCGACAATTTCCGCCAGCCGTCTGCCCAGGCCGATGTCGGTGAACACCTCTTTGGCGCTGTGGTTGCCGCCTGCCTTGATGAGATGCTCCCAGGCGGCGGCGGGGACTTTTTCCGGAGAAACGCCGCGATGGATGAGTTCCTGATTGAGCAGACGTTCGCCCAGCGCGGCGGATTCCTCGTTCTGCACGGTGCGTAAAAAATGGCGGATGCGGCTTCTGGCGCGACCGGTCTTGACATAGCTCAGCCAGACGGGATTGGGGTGAGCATGGACGGCGGTAATGATCTCCACGCGATCGCCGTTTTTTAGTTCCGCGCGCAAGGGAGCGGATTCGTGGTTGATGCGCGCGGCAATGCAGCGGTTGCCAACATCGGTGTGAATGGCATAGGCCAGATCCACCGATGTCGCGCCTTGCGGCAGGTTGATGATGTGCCCCTTGGGCGTAAAAACATACACCTCGTCGGGGAAAAGGTCGATTTTGACGTTTTCAAAGAATTCGGAAGAATCGCCGCCCTGCATTTCCAGCAGGGAATGCAGCCATTTATGGGTGCGGATATGCAGGTCGGCGCCGCTATGCTCGGTATCCTTGTAAAGCCAGTGCGCCGCCACGCCTTCGCGCGCGACGTGGTGCATTTCCCCGGTGCGAATCTGAATTTCCAGCGGCGCGCCGGTCGGGCCGATCAGCGTGGTGTGCAGGGATTGATAGCCGTTGGCCTTGGGCAGCGCTATGTAATCCTTGACTTTTCCGGGGACAGGTTTGTAAAGGGCGTGCAGCGCGCCCAACGCCAGATAGCAGGCGGAAATGTCGGGCAGGATGACGCGAAAACCGTAAATGTCCTGAATATGGGCAAAGCGGCGATGCTTGTGCGCCATCTTGCTGTACAGGGAATACAGGCTTTTTTCGCGTCCGAACACCTGCGCGCCGTGAATGCCGGCTTCGGCGATTTTTTGCCGGATACTGTTCTGGATGCGGCTGATGAGTTCCTTGTTGTCGCCCTGAAAGACCGCTACGGCGCGCGCCAGCACCCTGGCGCGCAACGGATGCAAAAGCCGGAAGGAAGTATCCTGCAAATCCCGGAACATCTTGTTCAACCCCAGACGATTGGCGATGGGCGCGTAGATTTCCAGGGTTTCCAGCGCGATGCGCTGACGCTTGTCGGCGCGGATGGCGGACATGGTGTGCAGGTTGTGGTGTCGATCCGCCAGCTTGATCAGCACCACGCGCAGGTCGCGCGCCATTGCCAGCATCATTTTGCGGAAATTTTCCGCCTGCGCCTCGCGGTAGGAAGAAAACTCGATTTTGTCGAGCTTGGAAAGACCATCGACCAGATCGGCAATGGTCGGATTGAAGCGTTCCGCCAGTTCCGCCTTGGCGGCGCCGGTATCTTCCAGCACGTCATGCAGCAGGGCGGCGCAAATGGCGTCGGCATCCATGCGCCAACCGGCGATTACGCTGGCGACGGCAAGCGGATGGGTGATGTAAGGTTCGCCGGAAAGCCGCGTCTGATCCAGGTGCGCGTGGCAGGCGTAGTCCAGCGCCATCCTGATGCGCTCGATATCGTTTTCGTTGAGATAATCCAGACAGGCGATGAAATTCCGGCAGGCCGGATCATCGGGAAAGGCGGCGGGCGGCGCGGAAGAACAGTCGGCAGGCTCGGCGTCGTCCGTATCGTCGTCGCTTGCGACCGCAACGGTTGCGGCGGGCCGTAGCGTGGAGAGGGAAGCCTCGTCGGGCATGATGGCCTGCCGTTTCTCCTGCCGGGGCGCTCAGCGTTCAGGCTTGCCCACGGTTCAACACTTCCTTTCCGACTTTGGCGGCGGCGATTTCGCGCAGGGCGATAACCGTCGGTTTGTCCTTTTCGTCTTCCACCAGCGGCGTCGCGCCGGCGAGCAGTTGCCGCGCCCGGTGGGCGGCGGAAAGCGACATTTCAAAGCGGTTGGGGATGTGTTTCAGGCAGTCTTCAACAGTAATGCGAGCCATGATGCGGTTCTCGAAAAAAAAGAAAAATCAGAAACGTTCAAAGTATTCAGGATGGCGCTGGCGCTGACAGGAAAACGTAAGCCGCGCCGCCCCGATGACGCTTGCAAGCTGGGCGCAGGCCGTGTCCAGATCGGCGTTCATGATAACATAGCCGAAGTCGCACACATGCCGTATTTCCTCGCGCGCCGCCAGAAGACGCCGCTCGATGACTTCAGCATCGTCCGTGCCGCGTCCGCGCAAGCGTTGGGTCAGGACTTCCATTGAAGGCGGCAAAATGAAAATGCCGATGGCGTCGGGAAAAACGTTGCGCACCTGCGCCGCGCCCTGCCAGTCGATTTCCAGCAGCACATCATGCCCTGCCGCCCGTTCAGCGGCTATCCAGCGGCGCGAGGTGCCGTAGTCATTGCCATGCACCTTTGCCCATTCCAGAAAATCCCCGGCTTCCCGCAAGGCGGTGAAACGCGCTGCATCCATGAACTGATAGTCGCGTCCATCGACTTCGCCCGGACGCGGCGGGCGGGTGGTGCAGGAAATGGAAAGGACAAGGTTCGGCGTCTGGGCGATGAGGCGGCGCACCAGCGTGGTCTTGCCCGCGCCCGAAGGCGCGGCGACGATGAACAGCAGACCGGACATGCCGCGCGCTCCGTTTATTGCGCGGGAGTGGAAGTGGCGGAATTGGCAAGGCTGTTTTCAATGCGGTGGATTTCTTCGTCGCTTTCGATCACCAGCGCATTGACCACTTTCATCACGCCCTTGGTGGTGCGCGCCACCTGTATGGCGGCGGCGGCTTCACGCGCATTGACAATGCCGAGCAGAAAGACTGCGCCCGCTTCCGTGACCACCTTCACATGACTGGCGGTAAATTGATCGGCGTCGATGAAGCGCGCCTTGACCTTGGAACTGATAAAGGCGTCATTGCTGCGCGACGCCAGACCGCTGTTGCCCGCGATGACGATTTCATTCAACACGCCCTGCACGTTTTCGATGCGCGCCACTTCTGCGGCAATTTGCGCCTTGACCGTTTCGTTGGGCGCTTCGCCCGTAATCAACACGCGGCGGTTGTAGCTGGTGAAATTGGCGTGGCTGACCTTCGTGAGGGATTCGGAGAGTCGGGCGGCGGCTTTCAGTTCAATGGCGGCATCGTCGGTCTGGACGCCGATGGAACGGCGATCCACCACCGCCATGACGCCGGTGGTCACGCCGACCAGCGCCACGCCAAAACAGCCTTGCAGGGCGGGGAGCGCCAGCAGCAGGGACAGACAGATGAAGACAGGACGGGCAAGACGGTTCATTTTTCAACTCCGGATAAAAGGCTGTCGATACCGTCGCACAGACAGTGGATGAGCAAAAGGTGGGTTTCCTGGATGCGGGCGGTGCGTTTGTCGGGAACGGCAAGCAGAATATCCTCCGCCCGCAGCAGCGCCCGCGTCTGCCCGCCGTCGCCGCCAGTCAGGGCGATGACCTGCATCTCCCGTTCATGCGCGGCGCGAATGGCTTCGATGACATTGCCGGAATTGCCGGAGGTGGAAATCGCCAGCAGCACGTCGCCCGCGCGTCCCAGGGCGCGCAACTGGCGGGAAAAAATGTGCTGAAAGCCGTAATCGTTGCCGACGGCGGTAAGAATGGAGGTGTCGGTGGTGAGCGCGATGGCGGCGAGCTCCTGGCGTTCCGTCTCGAAACGCCCGACCAGTTCGGCGGCAAAATGCTGGGCATCAGCGGCGGAACCGCCATTGCCGCAGGCCAGGATGCGTCCGCCCTGGAGCAGGGCGCGGGCCATGCGTCCGCAGGCGTCGGCAAGCGGAGCGGCAAGCCGTTCCAGCGCTTCCTGCTTGACGCGGATGCTGTCGGCAAAATGCTGGCGGATGCGGTTGATTAAACCCATGGATGCGGCAACTTCAGAAGGGAGAGGCGGATTCTAGCATTACAGCTCCAGCCACACCTCAAATTCCAGCCGTTGCCAAGGGTCGGCGGCTTCCGGACGCAGACGGGAGATGCGGGCATGGAGCGTCCGGCCCTGATCCAGCGCGGCGGCGACGGCGCGGTTTTCCCGACGCGGCACATAGCCCAGTTGGCGTCCCTGCCATTCCACGCGGATGGCCTGGGCGTCGTAGGGATTGTCCGGCTCGCGGACGAGCGTCAGCGCGTCGCCCACGCGCAGGTTGACGCGCAGACGCGCCAGCGCGTGGAACTGGCTGCCCGCCAGCGGCGAAGATTGCACCAGCAAACGGATATGCGATTCCTCACCCGCCAGCGGACTGGCGCACAGGATCAGCAACAGACAAAGGCTTTCAATCATCCGCCATAAAGGCATGACGTATCCATTCCAGGTTGTTGGCGTCGAGCTGATCAAGCAACACGCAATCGAAGCGGCAGTTGCCGTGTTGCGGGTGGCGCAGCAACCAGTGTTGCGCCGCGAGCAGCAGGCGACGGCGCTTTTGGGCGCTGATGCTGCCGATTGCGCCGCCAAACGCCTGCGAGCGGCGCAGACGCACTTCCACGAACACCGTAATTCCGCCATCAAGGGCAATGAGATCGATTTCGCCGCCGCGTACGCGAAAATTGCGCGCGACAAGCTCAAGGCCGCGCGCGCGCAGATAATTTGCCGCCAGCGTCTCCGCGCGCATACCATCCGTACTTTCCGGATCGCGCCGCGCTTTTTTCCAGAGATCGACCAACCGGTTTTTTATACTCATCCCGCTTTCACCATGACTACAGAATACGCGCCATTGTATGTTGTTCCCACGCCGCTGGGAAATCTCGCCGATCTTTCCGAACGCGCCCGCGCCGTGCTTTGCGCGGTGGACTGGGTGGCGGCGGAAGATACCCGCCATTCCGCGCCGCTGTTGCGACACATCGGCGCAAAGGCGCGTCTTCTGGCGGCGCACGCGCATAACGAAAACGCCGCCGCCGAACGGGTGCTGGCGCTGCTGGCGCAAGGCGAAGCCGTGGCGCTGATTTCAGACGCCGGAACGCCCGGCATTTCCGACCCCGGCGCGCGCATCGTCGCCCATGCCCATGCCGCAGGCGCGCGGGTGATTCCCTTGCCCGGCCCCTGCGCCGCCGTCACCGCCCTTTCCGCCGCCGGTTTTGCAGAAGCGCGCTGGCTCTTTTTCGGTTTTTTGCCGACCCGCGGCGGGCAACGTCAGGCGGCGCTGAAGGCGGTATCGACCCTGCCTTGCGCGCTGGTCTTTTACGAAGCGCCGCACCGCATTCTGGAAAGCGTCACGGATATGGCGAAGGTATTGGGCGCAACGCGCGCGCTGCTGATTGCTCGCGAGATCAGCAAGCAGTTTGAAACGCTGCATCGTCTACCGCTGGGTGAGGCCGCCGACTGGGTTGCCGCCGACCCGATGCGCCGGAAAGGCGAATTCACGCTCGTCGTCTCCGGCGCGACGGAGGTCCCGCCCGCCGACGAAGCCGAACGCCTCCTGCGCCTTTTCCTTGCCGAAAACCTGCCGGTAAAACAGGCCGCCAGACTGGCGGCGACGCTGAGCGGTTGCGGCAAAAACGAACTTTACGCCCACGCCCTGACCCTCAGGAACCTCTGCGCAAGTTAGGAATTATCCGTAAATAGTCTGTACTATTTTGCCAAATGGCTCATGCTGCGGTTGTTTGATAACGATGAGGCAGCTGGGCATGAAGCGCATGGCGAGTTGGGAGGTATCGCATGGACGTGGCAAAGCATGGACGGAGCGATGGTCAAAACGCCGCTGGCACAGGAATCTGTCGGAAGAAACCCCACGGATCGGGGAAAAAAATGGAAGCAGGCGCAACATGCTGACCGACGGGCGTGGCGTCCCGTTGTCCGTCGTCGTCTGCGGGGCGAATCGTCACGACGTGAAGAGGTTGCCTGATGTTTTGTGTGGTGAGGCAAGGCGGGCTGACGCCGACTTCGCGCAGGGTGGAATGCGCTTTATCCTTCCACCATTGGGCAGTTGTGCGGGTGCATAGGTAAAATGGTGGAAGGCGCTTCGCTTTTCCACCCTG
>JAIRZG010000163.1 GCA_031267345.1 Zoogloeaceae bacterium | reverse complement strand
GGGTGGGAGTGAGGTTTTTCCGCCGTTTTTCACCGTATAACCCGCTTCAATCTGATTAACTTGGATTTCCATGTTTATGTTCTTTCATTCGGAACCTGCGTTTTACCCCATCCCCACTCCAGCCCTCCCCTTGAAGGAAAGGGAGAAAAGGGGCGGTCTCTCCTTGAAGGAGGGGGAACGAAGCGCGTCCCACACAACCATCCCGATTTTCAACCCCATCATCATGACTGCGGAAAAACAAAAATGATGCGACAAAAACTCGCAACCTCGCTCTTTTACGGCAGCAACGCGCCTTTTGTCGAGACCCTGTACGAAACCTGGCTCGACCATCCGGAAAACGTGCCGGAAGACTGGCGCGTTTATTTTGACGGTCTGGCGCGCCAACCCGGTTATGTGGAAAAAGACCTGCCGCACGCGCCGATCATCGCGGCCTTTGCCGCTCAGGCGAAAAAAGGGGGCTTCATTCGCCAGGGCAGCGCCGCGCTGGTCGATGACGGCAAGCAGGTCGCCGTCCTGCAAATGATTAACGCCTACCGTTTTCTCGGCAATCGCCGCGCCGACCTCGACCCCTTGCAACTCAAGGAACGTCCGCCCATTCCCGAACTGGAGCTGGCGCATTACCGGCTTTCCGACGCCGACCTGAACCGCCCGTTTCGCACCGGCTCGTTTCGCATGGGCAGCGAATACGCGTCGCTCGCCAAAATTCTGGAAGCCGCCAAGTCCACCTACTGCGGCGCCATCGGCGTCGAATACATGTACCTGACGGAGATTCGCGAAAAACGTTGGATACAGGAACGTCTGGAACCCATCCGCGCGCGCGGCGCATTCAGCGTCGAAGACAAAAAGCGCCTGCTGGAGCGCGTTACCGCTGCTGAAGCGCTGGAACGCTACCTGCATACCAAGTACGTCGGGCAAAAACGCTTTTCGCTCGAAGGCGGCGAATCGCTGATTGCCGCGATGGATGAACTGGTGCGCGTCGCCGGAGTGCATGGTGCGCAGGAAATCGTCATCGGCATGGCGCATCGGGGACGGCTGAATGTGCTGGTCAATACGCTGGGCAAGCCGCCCTCCCTGCTGTTTGCCGAATTCGAGGGCAAAAAGGCCGCCGAGCTTTCGGCGGGCGACGTGAAATACCATCTTGGCTATTCCTCCGATGTCGGCACCTCCGGCGGGCCGGTGCATCTGGTGCTGGCCTTCAATCCTTCGCATCTGGAAATCATCAATCCGGTGGTCGAAGGTTCAGTCTATGCGCGGCAACTGCGCTATGGTGAGGAGGGCAAGAAAAAAATCCTGCCCGTGCTGATTCATGGCGATTCCGCCGTGGCGGGGCAGGGCGTCAATCAGGAAACGCTGAATTTCGCCCGCACGCGCGGTTACGGCACGGGCGGCACGATACACATCGTGGTCAATAACCAGATCGGCTTTACCACCTCCGACCCGCGTGATTACCGTTCCGGCTACTATTGCACGGAAATTTTCAAAATGGCGGAAGCGCCGATTTTCCACGTGAACGGCGACGACGTGGAGGCTGTGGCGCTGGTCGCCAAGCTGGCGGTTGATTACCGTCAGAAATTCGGCAAGGATGTGGTCATCGACATTTACGGCTACCGCAAGCTTGGTCACAACGAGCAGGACGAGCCGATGGTGACGCAGCCCCTGATGTATAAAAAAGTGCAGGCGCACCCCGGCACACGCCGGATTTACGCCGACAAACTGGTGGCGGAAGGCAGCCTCGCCGCCGACGCGCCGGAGGCCATGATCCGGGAATACCGCGCCCATCTGGACAAGGGCGATTTGCTCTATAACCCGGTCCTTTC
This sequence comes from Zoogloeaceae bacterium, assembly GCA_031267345.1. Taxonomy (GTDB): domain Bacteria; phylum Pseudomonadota; class Gammaproteobacteria; order Burkholderiales; family Rhodocyclaceae; genus Azovibrio. The sequence continues at coordinate 3,517 of JAIRZG010000163.1, read as the reverse complement.
CGGCTACAAACGCGCCCAGACGCAGAACTGGAAAAATTTTACCGCCAGGAAATATATCGAGACCTTCGATACCCGTGTGCCCATACAGGAAATCGCCCGTTTGTCCGAACGCCTCACCACCCTGCCGCAAGGTTTTGCGCTGCATGACCGGGTGCGGAAAATCGTTGAGGATCGCCGCGCCATGGGGCGGGGCGAACTGCCTTTCGACTGGGGTATGGCGGAAAATCTTGCTTACGCCACCCTGCTTTCCGAAGGCTATGGCGTGCGCCTTTCCGGTGAAGACGCGGGGCGCGGCACCTTCTTTCACCGTCACGCCGCCTTCCACGACCAGAAGCGGCAGGAATGGCATTCCGGCACCTATCATCCACTCGCGCATTTGCAGACAAAGCAGGGGCGTTTCCAGTGTTACGACTCCGTGCTTTCCGAAGAAGGCGTACTGGCTTTTGAATATGGCTACGCCACTGCCGAATCCAGCGGGCTGGTTGTCTGGGAAGCGCAGTTTGGCGACTTCGCCAATGGCGCGCAGGTGGTCATCGACCAGTTCATTTCCTCCGGCGAAGCCAAATGGGGACGCGGTTGCGGATTGGTCATGCTGTTGCCGCACGGTTACGAAGGGCAGGGGCCGGAACACTCTTCCGCGCGTCTGGAACGCTACATGCAGCTTTGCGCCGAAATGAACATGGAAGTCTGCGTACCCACCACGCCCGCGCAGATTTTTCATCTTTTGCGGCGGCAGACGTTGCGAAAGCAAAGGAAGCCGCTGATTGTGATGACGCCTAAGTCGCTCCTGCGCCACAAGAACGCCGTGTCCGATATGTCGTCGCTGACGGAAGACGGCTTTCATCGCGTCATTGGCGAAGTCGACGCCCTGGACGCGGGCAAGGTGAAGCGGGTGGTGCTCTGTTCGGGCAAGATTTACTACGACCTGCTTGCCGCGCGGCGCGAACGCGATTTATCCCACATCGCGCTGGTGCGGATTGAGCAGTTGTACCCTTTTCCGGAAAGCTCCTTTACCGCCGAGATGGCGAAGTATCCAAAGGCGGCGGAAATCGTCTGGTGTCAGGAAGAGCCGCGCAATCAGGGCGCGTGGTACTGGTTTTCCTCGCGGCAACATCTGGCGCGTTCCCTGGGGCCGAAGCAGGATTTGCTGCTCGTCTCCCGTCCTGCCGCCGCTTCTCCGGCGGTCGGTTATCTGGCCAAACACAACGAACAATTCAAAACCCTGATCGAGTCCGCGTTGGGCAAGATCGACTACAAATAACCCCGAAGGAATCCTCATGATTATCGAAGTCAAAGTGCCCCAACTTTCCGAATCCGTCACCGAAGGCACACTGGTCGCCTGGAAAAAACAGATTGGCGAAGCCGTCGCCCGCGATGAAATTCTGGTGGACATCGAAACCGACAAGGTGGTGCTGGAAGTCCCCGCGCCGGACGCGGGCGTACTCACGGAAATTTTGAAAGGCGATGGCCAGACGGTCACGCCCGACGAACTCATCGCCCGCATCGACACCAACGCCGTCGCCAGCAGGATGGCTGCGCCCGTCGCCGTTGCGACTATCGCGCCGGTTTCCGCCGCCGCTTCCGGCAGCGCCGCCGTCAGCCCCGCCGCGCGTAAAATTCTAGCGGAAAAAAGCATCGCCGCCAGCGCAGTGAGCGGCACGGGACGCGGCGGACGCATCACCAGGGAAGACGCGGCAAAGGCGACGCCCGCCGCCGCGTCGGTCGCGTCGTCTGCCAACACTCCTGCCGCGTTGCCCTTGTCTTTGGGCAATCGCAGCGAGCAGCGCGTCCCCATGAGCCGCCTGCGCGCCCGTGTTGCCGAACGGTTGCTGCAATCCAAAAACGAAAACGCCATTCTCACCACCTTCAACGAAGTGAACATGGCGCCGGTTATCGCCTTGCGTAAGCAATATGGCGAAAAGTTTGAAAAAACCCACGGCGTGCGTCTGGGTTTCATGGGTTTTTTCGTGAAAGCCGTCTGCGCCGCGCTGGAACGCTTTCCCATCCTGAACGCCGCCATCGACGGTAATGACATTGTGTATCACGGTTATGTCGACATTGGCATTGCCGTCGGTTCGCCGCGCGGTCTGGTGGTGCCGATTCTGCGCAACGCCTCCGAATGCGCGCTGGCGGACATCGAACGACAGATTGCCGAATTCGGCGTCAAGGCCAAGGACGGCAAGCTCTCGATTGAGGAACTTTCCGGCGGCACGTTTTCCATTTCCAACGGCGGCATTTTCGGCTCCATGCTGTCGACCCCCATCATCAACCCGCCACAATCGGCGATTCTCGGCATCCACGCCACCAAGGATCGCGCCGTGGTGGAAAACGGCCAGATCGTCATCCGCCCGATGAACTACCTGGCGCTCTCCTATGACCACCGCCTGATCGACGGCCGCGAAGCCGTCCTTGGACTGGTCGCCATCAAGGAAACCCTGGAAGATCCGGCAAGATTGCTGTTGGGCGTGTAAGGAACGGCGCAAAGTGAAAACCTGCCTTGCGCCGGGTCGATCCGCTAAAAACACAAGGCAAAGCCTTGCGTTTTTTGCAGTAAAGGCAAGCGGTTTCAGAGATGATTCATCAAGAACCCCATCCCCACTCCGGCCCTCCCAAAACCCTTGCCCCCTCTCAACCCTCTCCCACAAGGGGAGAGGGAGTGAATAAAGGGGAGGGAGGCCGTGGCGCTGCCTGATTGCCATGTTATAAATCTTTTTCCTTGTTGGAGAACATACAAATGACCCAATCCCCTCCCCAGATCTTTGATGTGCTGGTTATCGGCGGCGGCCCCGGTGGCTATGTGGCGGCGATTCGCGCCGCGCAACTGGGCTTCAAGGTCGCCTGTTGCGAATCCAATCCCTATGCCGACCCCAAAGGCGAGCCGCGTCTGGGCGGGACTTGTCTCAATGTCGGTTGCATTCCCTCCAAGGCGCTGCTGCATACTTCGCATCTCTTTGCAGAAGCCGCGCATGATTTCGCCGGGCAGGGGATCAGCGTTGGCGCGCCTGAAATAGACGTGCCGACAATGCTGGCCCGCAAGGCGGACATCGTTACCCGACTGACCACTGGCATCAAGGGGCTGTTCAAGAAAAACAGGGTGACGTTTCTTGCCGGACATGGCGCGTTTGCGGGTAAGGTCGAACAGGGCTGGTCGGTAAGAGTCGGCAAAGAGGCGGTGATTGCCAAAGACGTCATTATCGCCACTGGCTCCAAGGCGCGACATCTGCCCGGGATTCCGGTGGATAACCGGATCATCTGCGACAACATCGGCGCGCTGGAGATGAACGCCGTACCCAAAAAACTGGCGATTATCGGCGCAGGCGTCATCGGGTTGGAAATGGGATCCGTCTGGCGCAGACTGGGCGCGGAAGTCGACATTCTGGAAGCCGGCGGCAGCTTTTTGTCCGTCGCCGACCTCGACATTGCCAGGGAAGCGCAGCGGATTTTCACCAAGCAGGGCTTGCGGATTCAACTGGGCGTACAACTGGGCGTGGTCAAGACTGGCAGGAAAGGCGTCCGC